>WTBX01000166.1 GCA_013138855.1 Methylococcaceae bacterium | reverse complement strand
ATTAAGTTCTGAATAGGTCGCGCCTTTTTTATCAAGTAACTTTTTTGCCATTGTACAATAAGGGCAAAAATTAGAGGTATAAATTAGTATTTCTGGCATGGTGATAATTTAAAAAAGAAAACCAAGCATTTTAACGATAAAATTAGCCTTGCTCAATTGCTATCGCTAAAGATAGTTGTGTAATCAATGAACTTGCCGCTTGCTGTAAGCTTTCTCCAAAAGCTAACACGCCATCTTCATGACCTAACATTGTAAAAACGGTATTTTGTTGCCAGTTTTCATTATCAAATAAGTTATCAACGGCTTTTGCCATTTCTGGCGTACCATAAGGAACGTCTTTTGCGGTATGAGGAAGATTTAATGCGAGAGTGTTTCGCCAAATTTCAGGACAATGGGCATGGATAACGGCTTGTATTTTTTTATTTTGCAAATAAACACTGGCATGAGTCAAAGCCTCTGAGGACGGTTTGCAAGCCCCGATTGAATTGATTTTATTTTCTTGAGGTATAGCGGTTGTGACCAAGCAATAATGTTTCGTATTTAATACGGCTAACTCGCCTGTTTGTGTGCCACTAATAATAAATTGCGAACTATCAGCATTCAGACGTTGACTAATATTTCCAAACCCATAACCACCATAACGCTTCTCATCCTGTCCAATAAGCTGTAAACGCGCCATGACCGTTCGCCATGCGTTGATGTCTGTTATTGAATAATCATTTTGTAACGCATTATCAGTATGATTTAACTGATATTTGATAACGCCTTCTTGTTCATTACTCATCTTTGCCAATGCCCTGATTTGCCACCATCTTTTTCTACCAAGCGCACGCCACCCATTTCCATGCCCCTATCAACGGCTTTACACATATCATAAATGGTTAATAATGCGATTTGAGTGGCACATAAGGCTTCCATTTCTACGCCTGTTTGCCCATTGGTCTTGATTACTGTTTGACAATAAACGCTATTAGATTCAACTTCGGGCGTTAATTTAATTTCTACATGCGTTAAGGGTAATGGGTGGCATAAAGGAATTAATTCAGCGGTTTTTTTACTCGCCATAATGCCTGCAATACGCGCAATCCCTAATACATCACCTTTTTTATGTCCCCCTTTGATAATCAACTGTAAAGTCTCTGGTAACATTTTTATAGAACCTTCGGTAATTGCTGTTCTTTGCGTCACCGCTTTATCACCCACATCAACCATGTGAACTTCGCCTTCCGCATTAAAATGAGTTAATTGTGTCATTATTTTGTCGTTTTTAAGGATAATCGGCTATTATCTAAGCTTTTAAACCTTAAGTTAAGTTTATGTCGATTAAAGTTCGTTATTTTGCCAGTTTAAAAGAAAATCTCGCTAAATCTGAGGATATAGTTGATAGTCAAAAAAATATGACTGTCGCTGACGTTTGGCTATTAGCTAATCCAGATAAAATTATATCTGAAAATACTCTAGCCGCAGTCAATATGGATTATGTCGCGTTGACTCAAGCTGTGAATGCAGGGGATGAAGTTGCTTTTTTTCCACCCGTAACAGGCGGTTAAGATGAAAGTTAAAATTGTTGAAACTACGCTTAACCCTTGGCAAGAAGTTGAGGATTATCAACAAGAAGCCATAGCGTTACGCGGAAAATTTGGTGCAACTAATATTTTTATTGGTACGATGCGCGATTTTAATGAAGGTGATGAAGTAACCGCAATGACCTTAGAGCATTATGCGGGCATGACCGAAAAACAATTAGAAAACATTATCAAAGAAGCGATGCAGCAGTGGGATGTTTTAGATGTGTTAATTGTGCATCGAGTCGGTGAGTTATTACCTAACCAGCCTATTGTCTTAGTGGCGGTGTGGACAAGTCATCGTGGCGATGCTTTTGATGCCTCTCGTTATATTATGGAAGCGTTGAAAACTAAAGCACCTTTTTGGAAAAAAGAAACCTTAGTAAATGGCTCGCGTTGGGTGGATAAAAATACGGATGGTTACAAAAAAAGCTAATGTGAAAGGTAACTACTCAGGTGGAGTTGCGCATGAAGTTTCAGGTATGAATTTTTAATCGGTTTAATTTATAGGTTTTGACGATGTTTTAGGTTTCGTGCGCGACTAAAAGTCGCGTTTCCGTATATTCTGAATAATTACTGTGAAAGAACTTATTTTTTCATGCCGACTATACCCCCAGACGATTAGTTTTTTTAATTATCCATTGAGCAAGCCAGCTTCTAGGCATAAAAACGCCATTCTGCACATAAAATAATTTATATTCGTTATTAATAGTGGCATTAAATAAGCGTTGAGCGCGTCCTGTCCCACAAAATAATAATTGGTCTCCCGCTTTAATTTTATAACCTTCTTCGGGCAATACCACAATCTCATCCCCCGACTTAATCACAAAAACCACTAATTCTAATAAACGATTTCTGTTGTCAGGGTCTTTTAATAAATCGCCTAAAAATACATCTTTACCTTCATCAAACCATTGAAAAACCGCTTTACTGTTTTCATGGGTAAAATTAATGGTAATTAAATGAGGCGTTTTATTGCCGACAGTGTTCCTTAATCGTTCAATAACATGTTCCATCGTCTCTTTTCTGCCTTCCTTATTTTCCAATAAATGAAAGAAAAATGGCTTTAAGAGTGGCGCAATTAATAAAAATAAAATCTTTCTAGCCGTCACTAAAGTGGGCTGCATAATCATGTCAGTATTACTTGCAGCAAAAGCAACTTCATTTAGATGGCGATTTTGTCTGACAATGGTGAATAAATTAGGATTAAAATGCCGCGCATTGAGTAAAATTCCTAGATTATGCCCATCATCATTTGTTCCTGCTAAGATCCCTACCGCTTGCTCTATATTTGCTTTGACCAAGGTTTTGGAGGTGGTTCTACCGACAATATAATTTTTTAAGTCTTTACCTTTATCTTTATCGGGGTCGATAACCTCTGTGGTGATGCCATATTTCGATAAGACATGGTTTACTTCATAACCCATGCGCCCATAACCGCAAATAACCCATTTACCGATAGGGGGATTAACATAATGATCTATGCTTGCGGTTTTTTCTCTTACTAACCAACGATTTAAGGCATAAAAACCAGGGTTGTGCATTGCTGCCGCTAAGACTTTAGCAAAGGTTTTAAAGGGGTCAACAATATGAACTTCACCACCTAAAGTGACTAGAGTATCTTCATACACTTCGACTTTAGACATGGTGATAATACGAATATTGGGATTTAAGACTCTAGCGGTGGTAGAAATCTTTAAATTAACTTCCTCATTATTAGTAATGGCAACAATGGCTTTACAGTTTGGGCGTTGCAGCCCCGCTTCTAGTAAATGCTTAGGAACACTCGCATCCGCATATAAACCTGGCATAGGGACTTTGTAATTACGCAGTTGCAAAGCTTTAATGCGTTCTTCGGAATCGTCAACAATCACACATGGCCAGCCATAATCACTTAAACCTCGCGCTAAAACGCTGCCAGTATCACCAAAGCCACAAAGAATAAAAAAAGGCCCTTGAATGCCACGAACACTGCGAGAAAATCGCCATTCGGCAACCGCGTGAATAAAAAAGGGGTTTTGTAATAGACGCACAATCGCGCCAATGGCATAAATCCACGTAATAACGCTGGCATAGAGGCAAATAATGGCAAAAAAACGCTGAGCATCGCTAAATTCAAACGGGATTTCACCAAAGCCTGTTGTGGTTGCGGTATAAGTCATGAAATAAAAGGCATGAAATATACTTAAGTGCTGAGGTTTTCCAGATTCATCATCAATTCCAGGTACAAAAACCATCCCAAAAATAGAGAGTGAATACACTAGCAGCAAAGCCATAATAGGCCAGCGCATTTCGCGCATTACGATAAACGTAACTCGACTTAAATCAATAGGCGTTGACATTTTTTTTGCTAAACCTAATTAAATTATAAACGTGACATTAAGGTTTCACTTACCAAGATGACGGCAGAAATCACATTTGCCAATAATGCGCCACCTGATAAAGAAACAATACTAGACATGACATCAGGCGTTAACCCGCTTTCAGCAACATGAACGGCCATCGTCCAGTAAATAGCAGCGGCAACAAGTTGTAAATCGGCCACTAGACTTGTCGCTAATAAAACAGCTCCAATTTGAGAACGGTCACCCAGTTTTAAAATGGTTGCAATGAGATTAACCACAATTACCACAAATAATTCAAACACATTATGATGATCTGGGTTATCCATTTCGCCTAAAAAGAAGCCAAAATTTAAGGTTAGTGCAAAGACAACAAAAAAACCAAAAACGACTTTTTCAAGATTCATTCTTTTCTCCAGTGCGAACGGCAATCAGTGAGTTTTAAATCAGGCATTCTAACCTAGACAGGTGATAGTTGACAGGTGATAAGTGACAGTTGAAAGCCTAATGAGGTAAGATTTCATATTCACACTTTTACTTTGAAGTTAAATACAGATGTCAGAATTAGAATCATTAAGAATTGATAAATGGCTATGGACAGCCCGCTTTTTTAAAACTCGTAAGCTAGCATCTGATGCTGTTTCGGGTGGTAAAGTGCATGTCAATGGTCAACGCTGCAAGCCGAGTAAAGAAATAAAAATAGGATCTAAGGTCTTAATTCATAAGGAACAATATAGTTGGGATTTGACTATTGCGGGGCTGAATAGTCAACGTCGTCCAGCCTCAGAAGCGG
>WTBX01000366.1 GCA_013138855.1 Methylococcaceae bacterium | reverse complement strand
TGAATCTGAATCTGAATCTGAATCTGAATCTGAATCTGAATCTGAATCTGAATCTGAATCTGAATCTGAATCTGAATCTGAATCTGAATCTGAATCTGAATCTGAATCTGAACCTGAACCTGAACCTGAACCTGAACCTGAACCTGAAAATGACATTAACGACAATAGCCTCTTTGCCGTAGACGATGAAGTAAGCACTCCAACAGACACTCAAGCAACTGAAAACATCATCATAACGCCGAGTTTTTCTGTAAACCCTTTAACAAGTACAATATGGCCACCCGTTGCCGCAAATAATCTCCTAGATGAGCTATGCGAATTAAAGCCCGTGATGGAATGTGATGAAAAAGGGATTTGGCGGGGAATATCAGATAATTGGCAATTACAAACAGGCTCTAGTTATGGCAGTTCCTCAGAAGCACGCCTTAGCTTAATTAAAACCGTTAAGCTACACATGATATTAGGACAAAAATTATCCAAATCACGTTGCTTATTAATGTCTGAATCAACAGATAACAAAAACTGGTGGGTCTGGAATTTAATACAAAAGAATACAACTATTCCCCAGTTCATAGAACAGGCAATAACAACACAAAATATTGAACTTATTGCACAGGTATTTTTAAAAATTTCTGAATTTTTTATGGATTTTTATCCATTATTTGCCAAAAAAATACCGCACATCCCTTTATTATTAGAAGACATTAGCGTTGAAGATAATCAGCCCTTATTCTCTGGATTTATCACGCTTCCAGATACAGGGTTATCTCAGACCTTTTTATATAAAGATAAAGCCATCGTTCAACTTTATAAGCAATTAAAACCATTATTGGCCCGACTTTTAAAAACCGAACAAATAGACACCGCAGCTATTTTAAACGAATTCCCTAATGTACCAACTGACCATCCTCACTCAGTAGAAATCTTAGAAATTTTTAATACCTTATTAACTGGACACTAATCATTCTTAACATGCCTTCAGACAACCCCCCTCTATTAAAAATCACCCAGCTTAGTGCAGGTTATAACCAAAAGACTATATTAAATAAAATAGACTTAGATATTCCTCAGCGCGGAATTTTCGGTATTATGGGACCTTCTGGAACAGGCAAAAGTACTTTATTACGTACGCTGGGACATTGTAATGATTTACTCCCTTCATTCTGGGTAAAAGGCTCTATCTGTTTAAAAGGCAAAGACTTATTAGCATCCGATACTCAATCTAAAGAGATTGCTTTTTTAAGACAAAAAGCACGTTTATATACAGGAACAGTATGGGAAAACTTAACCGAAGGTTTACCCACTAAATCTTTAGAAGATCAAGCTCACAAAGAACAATTTGCCAAAACCCTATTAGAGCCGTTAAATTTATGGGAAACATTCTGTGATGATTTGGATCGTCCTGTTATGTCCTTACCTATGCTTGCACACAAGCAAATTTTATTAACACATTTACTTGCAAGCAACCCCTGCTGTTTATTAGTTGACGAGCCTCTACGAGACATTGCTGTCGTTGAAGAGGAAGTCTTAATTTCTCTATTACGACATATTTCCTCACAGCGCGTTGTCGTTATGGTCACTCATAATAAACAAGAGGCTCAACAGCTTTGTGATGATATTTGTTTAATCAGTGGCGATAGTATTATTGAGGTCACCCCTAGTAATATTTTTTTTACTCAGCCTAAAACAAAATTAGGACAAGCTTTTTTAAATTCAGGCAGTAGCTGGCACGTTCCCTCACCACAAGTTGACGAATCCCCCCTTACTCTCGAAACACCGCCCTCTCCTCCTGCTAAAAAAAATCACCGTTTACCGCGCGAGTTTCATTGGATTATTGCTAATTTATTAGGCGGTATGCAGTACCCTGGTTTATTAGGCGATGATGATGAAGATTTAGCTGCATTACAAGCATTGGATGTTAAAGTCTTAGTAAGCTTGACAGAAATTGCTTATGATTTTGAAAAATTAACTAAAAATGATATACAAGGAAAACACTTTCCTATTGTAGATATGAGCATTCCAACTCTCGAAGAAGCAGAACAGTTTTGCGAGGAAATAGAACAATGCTTACAAAAAAACTTAACCACGGTATTACATTGTAAAGCAGGCTTAGGACGCACAGGAACGCTACTCGCCTGTATGTTGGTCTACAGAAAAAGCAGTGCAATTCAAGCAATTGATAAGGTTCGGCTCACGAATCCATATTACATTCAAAATGAAATTCAATTCAATTTTATTGCTGAGTTTGAAGATTACTTAAATCAAGTTTAGATTCAGCCTATCACCCGTCTTTTAATCAATCGTATAAATCGCAATTTTTCGTGCTTTTGTGTTTTCATGGACACTTAAGTACCAAAGCAAATATTTTGGAGTATAAAACCTGTTTTGTACTCCAGATTTCAATATAAATTGAAATATAACTGAAATGTTTTGCGCTTATTTACGACTAATCTAAATCGAGACAATTAAATTCATCGCATTGATATTAAAAGTTTTCTAATATCAATACCTTAATGTATTAGTCTCGCTTAAATTAATAGTAATATAAAGATTACTCCCCACAAAACTCCTTAACTTTTTATAAAGGAACACCATGACTGTAGAAGCTGGCGTATTAGAACGCTATTCAGAAGGCGCGGAAGCACGACAAGAAGATTTATGCTGCCCTGTCGATTACGATGCAAGTTTATTAAAATTATTACCTCAAGAAATTATTGATAAAGATTATGGCTGTGGCGACCCTTCACGCTACGTTAAAGAAGGCGATATTGTTTTAGATTTAGGCTCTGGCTCTGGCAAAATCTGTTATATGGCAGCGCAGTTAGTCGGCAAGGAAGGCAAAGTCATTGGCGTGGATATGAATGACGATATGCTGGAGTTAGCGCGTAAATATGAAGGTGAAATGGCTGAAAAAATCGGCTCAGCTAACGTCGAATTTGTTAAAGGTCAAATTCAAGATTTATCCTTAAATTTAACCGCTTTAGATGCCCATTTAAAAGAAAGTCCTATTCACAATGCCGAAGATGTGATTCATCTTAGAGCATGGCAAGAAAAACAACGCCACGAAAGCCCTTTAATTGCTGATAATTCTGTCGATTTAGTGGTGTCTAATTGCGTATTAAATCTGGTTCATGACAGTGATAAAGAGCAATTAATACAAGAAATTTTCCGTGTCACTAAAGCGGGTGGACGTGTTGCTATTTCTGATATTGTTAGTGATGAGCCAGTACCTGAGCATTTGAAAAAAGATCAGGACTTATGGAGCGGCTGTATTTCTGGCGCGTTACAAGAACATGAATTTTTACAAGCGTTTGTCGATGCAGGTTTTATTGCGGTCGCTTATGACAAATGGGAATCTGAGCCGTGGCAAGTGGTTGAAGGCATCGAATTTCGTTCAGTCACTATTACAGCGGTTAAACCTCAAGATGAGCCTTGTATAGATAAAGGTCATGCCGTGATTTATCGCGGTGCATTTTCAGAAGTCTATGATGATGAAGGCTATGTTTATCTACGCGGACAACGTATGGCAGTATGTGAACGCAATTTCAAATTATTAACTAGCGAAGCCTATGGTGATGATTTTATCGGACTTGCGCCCGCAGAAGAACGCGAAGGCGTGGTGTGGAATTGCCAAGCAGGTGTTTTAAGACCTGCGGCCGAAACTAAAGGCAGTCAGTATCAAAATGATAGCTGTTGCAGTGGTACGAGTTGCTGTTAAATGATTACTTTAGGCTCAAAAAAGAATAACTTTGCCTGTTGCGACAATTTGTCGCGTGACAATATGCCACATTTTCTTATGTCAAGTATTTCGATATGATAGCTGCAACTCTTAAATGTGCTTCATTCATAGAGCCTAAAAATTATATCCTTCCAAGCGACCCCTTAAGGTCGCTTTTTTTTGCCTGTCGTTTAGCAAACACCTCTTTGTTTATCGCTGTGACAATTTGTCGCGTGACAATATGCCACATTTTCTTATGTCAAGTATTTCGATAAGATAGCTACAACTTTTAAATGCCCTCAAGCGATTTAGAGTCCTAAAAATTATATCCTTTCAAGCGACCCCTTAAGGTCGCTTTTTTTTGCCTGCCGTTTAGAAAATTTTACTTTATAAACCGTTCTATCGGTGATAAAGTGATAATCTTTATTAAAACACTAGGTATTTATAGCGACAGTGGAAATTCTACTTTGCTAATAATTTTTTTAACAACAATCTGGAATAAATCATGGCTTTTGAATTACCAGCACTACCTTATGCAAAAGATGCGTTAGCACCTCATATTTCTGAAGAAACTTTAGATTTTCATTATGGTAAACATCATCAAACCTATGTAACTAACTTAAACAATTTAGTTGCAGGTACTGAGTTTGAAGGCGCAGCTTTAGAAGACGTTGTTACTAAATCTTCTGGCGGTGTTTTTAACAATGCCGCGCAAATCTGGAATCACACTTTCTACTGGAACAGCTTATCGCCAAATGGCGGCGGCGCACCTACAGGCAACTTAGCAGCAGCAATTGAAGCTGAATTTGGTTCTTTTGATGCATTTAAAGAAGCCTTTACTAAATGTGCGGTGACTACTTTCGGTTCAGGCTGGGCATGGTTAGTTAAAGATGCAGACGGTAAATTGTCTTTAGTAAGCTCTAGCAATGCAGCTTGCCCTTTAACTGATGGCTTAACACCATTATTGACTTGTGATGTTTGGGAACACGCTTATTACATCGACTACCGTAATGCACGTCCTAAATACTTGGGAGCTTTCTGGAATTTAGTTAACTGGGAATTTGCAGCAGCAAATTTTGCAGCTTAATTTCAGCTACACCTGATATAAAAAACGCCTGTCTCTTGCGATTCAGGCGTTTTTTTATGCTTGACAATAATCGGAGTTAAATAGCTTTAGCTATTTTCGAGGCTCGCCAATAGCTAAAGCTATTGGACTCCTACATAATCAAAATAAGCTGGAAAAAGGCTGCACATTCACATATTCACCTGCTTTCACCTCGCCTCTGTCATGCTCCAAAATAATAAAAGCATTCGCTAAACTCATTGAATGCAAAACCCCTGAGCCTTGTTGCCCTGTACTTTTTACCATCCAGTCACCGTCAGTATCTTGTACTAAAATGCCGCGCTGAACTTCTGTGCGCCCTGCCCTTTTACGCAGATGTTGTAAAGCTTGTGCCTTAAAAATTGGCACTAAAGGCTTATCTATCATCCCTAGCATTTTTTCCAAAGCAGGTAACACAAATTGATAAAAGCTCAC
>WTBX01000427.1 GCA_013138855.1 Methylococcaceae bacterium | reverse complement strand
AGGAATTTTAGTAATGACTTCTAACGCTTTAAAAATTTCTTTATCTATGCCATCTTTTCGAGTGGGTTTGTCATCGGCATAAGCTGTTGCGATAGGATTTAGTGCAGCAAATATCTGTTGTGCATTTTCTATGACACCATTGGGAATGATTTTATAGTCATTGGTTTTTTTACTATAAATAATTTTTGAGCGTTTTAGATAGGAATTAGAAACGGGGACTTCGATTTCTTTAATTTTATTGCTGTTAGGGTCGGGGGATAAGATGAAAAGATAAGTTCCTAGCGGATAATTAGTTGAAACAGGAACAGAAAAACGCCCTTTGCTATCGGTCAATAAAATCAATACTCGACCTTCAATTTCTATTTCAATCTGTGCGCCACCGATAGGAAACTCGTCGCCATAATCATTAGAGACAAGGCGCATATCTAAAAATCGCGGCGCAGTGAATAGATAAATGAATAAAACGACAAAAGAAATGTAAGTGGAAACCTGTACCCATTGTGGCATGAGTAGGAAGCGGTCTTTTATAAATTTAAATAATTCATCCATTGTCTTTTCCTCGCTAATAATTTATTAATCACTTTTATTGGCGAGTAAGCCTTTTAGATTGGCAAAAGGATTATGGGTTCCCCCTGAATTATCAGTGCTTGAACCTGAGTCGTTATTACCATAACGAACTTGTTCTTCATAGCGAGAATGTTCGTTATCATGGCAATAAAGGCATAACAACTCCCAGTTGCTCCCGTTTGCAGGATTGTCATCATGATTATGATTCTTATGATGCACGGTGAGTTCTAGCAAATTTTTATGAATAAATTCTCTAGCACAGCGACCGCAAACCCAAGGGTATAATTTTAAAGCTTGCTCTCTATAGCCTTTTTCACGGTCTTCTTTGTAGCGGCGTGCTTCTGCGATAATTTGGTTTCCCGCTGCTTGAGTTTGGTTTGTTTTCATAAAACACTTTCTTATAGAATTTAAAGGGAATGTATAGTGTGCGAAAACATTCGCAAAAATACAAGCCTTATAATGCTTTTATTGCGGCAACGATTTGGTCTGGCATCGTGGATTTTGGTAGTGCAGCGGTTGCGCCTAATGCCTTAATGGCAGGTAAATAGCGTTCATTAGAAGAAATAGCAATAACATGGCAGGTTTTGGATAGTTTTTTGAGTTCTTTGATAACTTCAAAACCGTCTCTTTCTGGCATAAATATATCCAGAATTACCGCATAAGGCGAGTGAGCATTATATAAATCTTCTGCTTTCATGCTATTTGTGGTTGCAATGACGTTATAACCTTCAACTTCAAATGCATTTTGCAAAATGAGTAAAGAGATTTCATCATCATCAATAATTAATATTGTCGAATTAGTTTTCATGGTTTTATAAATGGTAGAAAAGGTGAATATGTTGGCTACTAACTTAATGTAATAGATTTAGATTATCGAAGGCATTTGAAATTACATTGGCATCATAAATACTACGAGTTGTTAATTTAGGCTACCAATTTAAGACGGGACAGTTGCATTCAGACCTCCGAGGCTTTTAAAACCTCGGAGGTCTAGCTTTTATTTTTTTGTCCCGCTTTAAGTTGGTAGTCTTAATTTATGATCGGATGTTACGCAAAAAACAAATAACCGAAATAATAGGCAATGAATATTTTTCTGTTCGGAGTGAAAAAACAAGTTTTTTTACTGATATTCCAAATCCAAATATTAGCTTATAATTTGGAGATCAATAGCTTTAGCTATTGGTGTGAAGAGGTAGAACTAAAGCTTTTTTGAAGTTACCTGTTTTAGCCGCTTTAAGTTGGTAGCCCCAAACCTTAAGTAGTAATATTTTTGATAACTCAGGATTTTGCACTAAAAATAGTACAATAACGCTAGGAAAGAGGGCTGTAACAGACTAATTCTTAATTATTGTTATTTTAGAGATTTTGTGATTTATATCACGTTTTTTGTAATTGTAACCTAAACGACTGGTTATGGAAAATTAATAAAAGTGAATGATAGAGTTCACATCTTTAATTTGTAGGTTTTTGTAATGAAAACCTAACCACCTGTTGCATTCATGTATCTTAATATAATGGGTTGTTCTTTAAGATCAAATTCATGCTTTTCTGGTTTGATTTGCATCGCTTGAATGATGGCTTGTTTTAGATAATCATTATCGTTTGGATGCGTTCTAATAATTTCTTTTAAATCTACTGAATGTTCATTACCTAAGCAAAGTAATAAGCGACCTTCTGCCGTTAAGCGTACTCTATTGCATGTACTGCAAAAATTAGAGCTATGGGGCGAAATAAACCCTACGCGAGTCTTGGTGTCTGTAACTTGAAAATAATTAGAAGGTCCCCCTGTTTTTTCTACACTAGCAGTAAGGGAAAACTGCTTATCTAAATCGGCTTTAATTGAATCGCTAGAATAATAAGCTTCGGCGCGATTATGTTGATTGACGATACCTAAAGGCATTTCTTCGATAAAACTAATATCTATGCTGTTATCAACTGCAAATTGAACTAAATCACACACTTCATGATGATTACGGTTCTTTAAAATGACGGCATTAATTTTAATGCGTTCAAAGTTTTGATTTTTTGCTGCCTCAATGCCAGATAATACCTGATGTAAATCACCTGTGCGAGTAATTTCTTTAAATTTTGTGGGGTTTAATGTATCTAAGCTGATATTAATGCGTTTAACATTTGCTTGTTTTAAACGCTCGGCCATTTGTGGTAAATGAGAGCCATTGGTGGTTAATACTAATTCCTTTAAAGTCGGAATTTCTCCAATTTCATCTAACAAATTAAGTAAGCCTTTTCTTACAAGTGGTTCGCCTCCCGTTACCCGAATTTTGTTAACGCCAAGATCTGTAAACGCTTTTGCAATTAGATAAATTTCTTCTAATGTTAAAATTTGCGCACGCGGCAAAAACGTCATTTCTTCCGCCATACAATACACGCAGCGAAAATCACAACGATCGGTCACCGAAATTCTTAAATAATCGACTTTGCGTCCAAAACGGTCAATTAGTTGGGAGGGAGGAATTTGAGTCATTATTAAATTATTTAAAGTGATAGAGGCTATTATTTTGTGACCGTTAAAGCGGCATTCAGTGCCTTAGAAAATAAATAGACTAGATTGCACATGTTTTTACTCGAATAAAGCTATTTTAACGTAAAAATGCACTAATTGTTTTGAAATCAGGATGTTCTGCATCTCTTAGCCATTCAAATAAGACCGATTCATAATTGATAACGGTAATTCCTTGTTGCTGCATTCTTTGCAAAGCATTGTTTTTATGTAAGGTATTGCGTGAACAAACCGCATCTTCCACCACATAAACCTGTTTACCTTGCTGCTGTAATTCTAATGCGGTTTGCAAAATACAGACATGGGTTTCTTGCCCTACTAAAATAACTTGTCCCCGTTCAGAATTTCCTAAGGCGTGATTAAATCCTTCCGCACCACAACAAGAAAAACTGGTTTTCTCAAAAACTGAGGCACTCAAAGTAAGTTTATTACTCACCGCTTGCTCCGTTGAACCTAAGCCTTTAGGGTATTGTTCGGTAACTAATATTGGAATGTCTAAGAGATTAGCCGCAGTAATTAAATTTATACTATGTTCACGCATCAAAGCAGCATCGGCTGTAGGCATTGAGGCGGATAACTTTTCTTGTAAATCAACGATGACTAATACACTGTCGTCTTTATTTAAAATATTAAAAGGGATCATAAAACATACTCCATTATTACGTTGGTTATTTTTAAATTGTTTGATGCCAATTATTCGTAAGTATTCACCTCCCCCTTTGGAAAAGGGGGATTGAGGGGGATTTATTTAATAAAATCTCCCCTAACCCCTCTTTTTTTAAGAGGGGGACTGAA
>WTBX01000167.1 GCA_013138855.1 Methylococcaceae bacterium | reverse complement strand
ATGTGTTCCCAAACAGAGTTTGGGAAGGAGACAAAAATCAGTTTTGCGTACTTCGTGGGCAATTAATTCGTAGTGCGTAACATTAGAACTTAAAATAAAATCTGATAGTTCTTTTTGCTATTCACTTAAGGCAGGGGTGATGAAAATGATATTTTTGGTATTTAAAAGCGGGTAGTATTTTTGTTATTCATAGTGAATATATATTTTAAGTTTCGGATATTATTTAATTTTCGTTCCTTAATATTTCAAGCACGCATAAAAAAGCCCCGATTGCTTACACAACCGAGGCTTTTTGAGAACAGTTAAAGACTAAAAACAGTCTTTAAGAGCAAGCTTACATCATGCCGCCCATTCCGCCCATTCCACCCATGCCGCCCATGTCTGGCATACCGCCACCATGTGCATGACCCGCATCATCAGCAGCAGAATCTGCAACCATAACTTCTGTAGTAATCATTAAACCTGCAACAGACGCTGCATTTTGTAATGCAAAGCGTGTGACTTTTGCAGGATCTAAGATACCCATTGCAATCATGTCGCCATATTCGCCCGTTGCTGCATTGTAACCAAAGTTACCTTCGCCTTTTGCAACTTCGTTAAGAACAACAGAGGCTTCATCACCCGCGTTAGCAACGATTTGACGTAAAGGCTCTTCCATTGCACGACGTAAAATACCCACGCCGACTGTTTGGTCATGGTTAGCACCTTCTAAATCAGCGATAGCTGCAATAGCGCGAACTAGAGCTGTACCACCACCCGCAACAACGCCTTCTTCAACCGCTGCGCGTGTTGAATGCAACGCATCTTCTACGCGAGCTTTTTTCTCTTTCATTTCAACTTCAGTCGCCGCGCCAACTTTGATAACCGCAACACCGCCAGCTAACTTAGCTAAACGTTCTTGTAATTTCTCTTTGTCGTAGTCAGAAGAAGCATCTTCAGCTTGTGCGCGAATTTGAGCTACACGACCAGTGATTTGGTCTTCAGCACCTGCACCATCAATAACAGTAGTGTTATCTTTAGTGATTTGAACTTTTTTCGCTGTCCCTAATTGCTCTAACTCAGTCGTTTCTAAAGCTAAACCAACTTCTTCAGAAATAACAACTGCGCCCGTTAAGATAGCAATATCTTCTAACATCGCTTTACGACGATCGCCAAAACCTGGTGCTTTAACCGCAGCAACTTTAACGATACCGCGCATGTTATTCACAACTAAAGTTGCTAAGGCTTCGCCTTCCACATCTTCTGCGATGATTAATAAAGGACGACCTGATTTTGCAACGCCTTCCAAGATAGGAAGTAAATCACGAATGTTAGAGATTTTTTTATCGAAAACTAAGATAAAAGGATTCTCTAATTCAACACTCATGTTGTCTTGATTGTTGATGAAGTAAGGTGATAAGTAACCACGGTCAAACTGCATTCCTTCAACAACGTCTAATTCGTTGTCTAAACCAGAACCTTCTTCGACAGTGATAACGCCTTCTTTACCGACTTTTCCCATTGCTTCTGCAATGATTTCGCCGACAGACTCATCAGCGTTTGCAGAAATTGTACCCACTTGAGCAATTGCTTTGTTGTCAGTACAAGGAGTCGCAGCTTCAACGATTGATGCAACCGCTTTAGTCACGGCTAAATCAATACCACGTTTTAAATCCATAGGATTCATGCCCGCTGCAACTGATTTTAAACCTTCATTTACGATAGACTGTGCTAATACGGTCGCTGTAGTGGTTCCGTCACCTGCCACGTCAGAAGTTTGTGAAGCCACTTCTTTAACCATCTGTGCGCCCATATTCTCGAATTTATTGCTTAATTCGATTTCTTTCGCGACAGAAACACCGTCTTTAGTAATAGTCGGTGCGCCAAAGCTTTTGTCTAAGACTGCGTTACGACCTTTAGGGCCTAAAGTGACTTTAACTGCGTCTGCTAAAATGTTTACGCCTTTCGCCATTAATGTGCGAGCGTCATCACCAAAATGTACGTCTTTTGCTGCCATGTTCTTATATTCCTATTTGAATGTGATTATTTGAGTTAGGGATTAACCTAAGATACCCATGATGTCTTCTTCGCGCATGACGATTAATTCTTCGCCGTCGATTTTGACTTCGTTACCTGAATATTTACCAAATAACACTTTGTCGCCCACTTTAACTTCTAAAGCACGAACGTCGCCATTATCAAGTTGCTTACCATTGCCGACTGCTAAAATTTCGCCTTCGCTAGGTTTTTCAGTAGCAGAACCAGGTAAAACAATACCGCCTGCTGTGGTTGTTTCTTCTGCAACACGTTTGACAATCACTCTGTCATGTAACGGACGTATTTTCATTAATATGTCTCCAAAATATAAGTAAAGGTTAAAATTTTATTAGCACTCGATGCTACTGAGTGCTAATGATAATCATGATTAAATCCCTGTCAAATTCTTTGTATCATTCATCATCGGAGTACAAAACAAGTTTTGTTCTTCAAAGTGTTTTAAGATAACGTCCAAAACTTATTTTGAACTCCTCGCTAACATCAACATCTTTTAATGACTATGAATGATAATCAACTGTTACGCTATAGCCGCCAAATCATGCTGCCTCAAGTCGATATTGAGGGACAGCAAAAACTCTTAAACGCCAAAGTATTAATTATTGGCGCGGGCGGTTTAGGCTCACCTGCTTCACTTTATTTAGCAGCGGCAGGTGTGGGTCACATCACCATCTATGATGATGACGAAGTTGATTTGTCCAACCTGCAAAGACAGATTACTCATTACACAGCCGATATTGGGACTGATAAAGTTATTTCAACCCAAAAAACCTTAAATTTATTAAACCCTGATACGCAGATTAAAGCGGTAAAAAAACGCTTAGAAGGTGGGTTATTGATTGAGGAAGTCGCTGATGCAGATGTGGTGTTAGATTGCTCGGATAATTTCAGTACTCGTTTTGCGGTTAATGCTGCCTGTGTACAGGAAAAAACACCACTCGTTTCAGGTGCAGCGATTCGCTTTGAAGGTCAGGTTTCTGTTTTTATGATGAATGAATCTGACAGTCCTTGTTATAACTGTCTTTATCAAAGTGATGGTGAAGAATTACAGAATTGCTCGACTAATGGCGTGATTGCACCGATTACGGGGATAGTCGGCAGTATTCAGGCTTTGGAAGCGATGAAAGTGATTATGAAAATCGGCGATGTTTTAAAGGGACGCTTGTTATTATTAGATGGTTTGACGATGGAATGGCAGACGATGCGTTTGAAGAAAAATTCTAGCTGTTTAACTTGTGGGTAATTTCTCTAGTTCTCACTTTTTAAGTGGGAATTCATACGAGCATTGCTTTAAAATTCAAGGCGTACTTCTTACTTTGTCTTAAAGGTAAAAAATGACACCTCCACAACATTTTATTATCAGTTGGGTTGTTGCAAATTCAGCAACATTAGACCGCCGCTCGCGTGTTGGCATTACCTTATCAGGACTACTGCCCGACGTAGACGGATTAGGCTATGTGGTCGATAAAGTAAATCTACAATTTAATATTCACAGCACATACTACATCGACTACCATCATTACCTAGGTCACAACCTGTTTGCAGGGCTAATCATTGCAAGTGTTATTTGCAGCTTATGCCAACACAAAACCTTAGTATTTTTATTATCGCTATTTGCCTTTCACCTACACTTATTAGCCGATATTGCAGGCTCTAAAGGTGGCGATGGTTATCAATGGCCAATCTATTATCTATACCCACTCATGCCAGACCTAGCGATCACTTGGCAAGGGCAATGGTTATTAAGCTCATGGATAAATTCAGCAATAGGTGTAAGCTTTTTTATCATAGCAATAATTATTGCAAGATACCGCCATATTACTTTTTTTGAATTTTTTTCAACGAAAGTAGAAAAGGCAGTCGCCAAAGTGGCATGGCAGCGTCGTTTTTTCAAAGATTAGTCATAACTACTTAGGTAGAAATCGCGATATTTAGCCAAGTAGCGTGTGCATTGCGTACCCTTGCTATACAACCTGCAAACCCAAAAACTGTTGGAAAGGGTGAAAATCTTTATCCGCATGTAATAACAATAAGCTATTTTCAATACAGTAAGTTGCAATCATCGTATCAATTGTTTTGCGGATTGTAATACCTTGTTTGCGGAGCTTTCTAAAATTTTCCACACTTTGTAAGCTTATCGTTGTACCTAGCATTGAATGAATAGGCAAAGAGCAAAGCAAATCTTTTGCAATTTGATAATCTCGCTCGTGTTTAAATCCTTGTAAGACCTCAGCTAAAATCAAATCACCAGTACATATCGGTTGAATACCCAGCAAATCATCTAATTTTTTTGTCGCTAGCGTTTCCGTATCATTGAAATAGTCAATCCAAACACTGGAATCAACCATAATCATTCATTAGACCTCATTTTTTCTAAATCTCCTTCCCATTTTAATTTCCCTTTAAAATCTTTGATTCTCTCTTGCTGCTTTAGCATTAATAAAGTTCTTAAACCAAGCTCAACTACTTCACGTTTGGTTTTTGCACCTGTAGCTTTTAAAACATCTGTCATTAACACATCATCAATCATAATATTGGTTCGCATTAAATTCTCCTTGTGTAATGAATTAATAAACAATACACATTAAAACATAGCACTTGTGTGTGTGCAACTTACAAGGTAGATAACTGATAGTGTCATTTGGTAAATGAAATATTGAGCTTTGTTGTCTCGTTATTTTTGAATAACTGGATGTTAGGAAGGGAGTGAAAAATATGTTTTTTCACTCCTGATAGTATTATAAAGAAAACAACTCGCGCATTTTCGCACCCGAAGCTTCAACGCGCATAAACGCTTCGCCCACTAAAAAGCTGTAAATGTCATTGTCCAACATTAAAGCGACATCTTCTTTGGTATGAATGCCGCTTTCGGTAATTAATAAACGATCATCAGGGATTGCTGCTTTTAAATCTAAAGTTGTTTGCAAAGAGGTTTCAAAAGTACGTAGATTACGGTTATTAATCCCAATCAACGGCGTATCGACGGCTAAAGCGCGTTCCAATTCTTCGGCATCATGTGATTCAACTAAAACATCCATCCCTAACGATTTTGCAAGTTGCGCTAACTCCAACATTTGCGCATCTTCTAAGGCGGCAACAATCAATAAAATACAATCCGCGCCTAAAGCACGGGCTTCGTGAACTTGATAAGGATCAATAATAAAATCTTTACGAATCACAGGGAGAGGACAGGCTTCTCTGACCATCTGTAAATAAACTTCTGAACCTTGAAAATATTGTTTATCCGTTAATACCGAAATACAGGTCGCGCCATTAAAGGCATAATCTTGAGCAATATGAACAGGTTGAAAATTTTCACGAATTACGCCTTGGCTCGGTGACGCTTTTTTAATTTCCGCAATAATCGCAGGCTTTTTGCTTGCCGCTTTTGCTTGTAAGGCTGCGGCAAAACCGCGTGGAGATTCTACGCCGCTAGCGATGTCATTTAAGAGGGCAACAGGCATTTTAAGTTGACGGCTGCTAATTTCTTCGGCTTTGGTGGCAAGAATTTTTTGAAGAATGTCGGGAGTATTGCTCATATTGTGTGCTTGATTTGGGTTAGATAAATT
>WTBX01000126.1 GCA_013138855.1 Methylococcaceae bacterium | reverse complement strand
CTGATGAAATTGCTCGTCAACTTAGATTGCGTGATTTAGGTGGATTATTCGTCATTGATTTTATCGACATGATGGCCAATAGAAATCAACGTGCAGTTGAAAGTCGTCTTAAAGATGCCTTAAAAATTGACCGTGCCAGAATCCAAACCAGCCGTATTTCACGTTTTGGTTTGTTGGAAATGTCACGCCAAAGAATACGCCCCTCTTTAGGGGATGCAACCCAGCTTTCTTGCCCACGTTGTAAAGGTCAAGGTTCTATTCGTAATGTCGAATCCGTCGCACTTTCAGTATTAAGAATTATCGAAGAAGAGGCAATGAAAAAGGGCAGTGAAAAAGTCATTGTTCATTTACCGATAGAATGTGCAACCTTTTTGTTAAATGAAAAACGTAGTGCGATTGAAGAGCTAGAAAAACGCTTGAAAGTTGGCGTGATAATTCTACCTAGCAAGCATTTAGAAACACCTGCTTATGATATAGAAAGAATTAAAGCCAAAGATGCGGGTGATGAAAAATTAAGTTATTTACAAATTCAAACCGAAGAAGTTGCTCTGCCTGAATTTGCTCAACAGCAACACGCTACGACGAGTAACCAAGCTGCAATTAAAGAATTTTTACCCGATTTGCCTGCGCCAGTGCAGAACAAAAAGACATCTGCAAGTTTAATTCGACGTTTCTGGCAGAAACTAATCGGTGAAGAACAGATTTCTACAACAACTACCCCTGAAAAAGCGTCTGAGCCAACAGG
Source organism: Methylococcaceae bacterium (assembly GCA_013138855.1). Taxonomy (GTDB): domain Bacteria; phylum Pseudomonadota; class Gammaproteobacteria; order Methylococcales; family Methylomonadaceae; genus WTBX01. Next base: position 3,766 of record WTBX01000126.1, on the reverse strand, counting down.
AAGTAGTGAGAAAAATACAGTTGAGACCGAGGGCAATACCAATCGTAATAAGCGTCAAAACCGCAAACCTCGCCCGCGTAATAATAGAAATCAAAATCAGCGTAATAAAAGAAATAAACCTGAAGAAAATACTGAGGAAGCTAGCACAGAAGCAAAAAATAATGCAGAAACAACGGCAAAAGTAGAATCCGAAGTAAAAAATAAGGTAGAAACAAAAGTAGAGTCAGAAGTAAAAACCACCTCAGAAACGGATGTTGCAGCAACCACTGAAAAGAAAAAACGCACGACAGGACAAAATCGTAGACGCGGGCCTAATCGTAGAAAGCCACGTAACCCTAATTATAAAAAACCTGAAGTTGATTATAGTATGGATCAAGGCGAGACAAAGACTGAAAAAGCTGAACCACAAAAAAATAGTGCAGAACAGCCTAAGGCCAAAGCTACGACAAATGAGCAAACTGAAACAAAACCGCAACCAAAAGTTGAAAAGCCTGCCGTCACTAAGAGTGATAGCAAGCCACAAACTGATGACAGTAAAAAAGAATCAGACACTTAAAACGATTGATTTTTAATACTTTAAAGTAGTATAAAACCTCATATAAACCTGATAGTTCTTTAAGAGTTATCAGGTTTTTTAATAACTAAAGTTTAAGAATTACGCACTAAATCTTGGTTTTCCCCATAATAGCTACTATCCTATTCTCCCAATAGACACTTATTTTTATTTAAATAACATTCTCATTTTTAGGCATATTACAAAATGACAACCGCTATTGATTCAGAAATACCTGTAACAACGCCTGACGACCTCACAAAACAACAAATAGAGATATTTAAATCATTAGAATCAAATGATCTTGGTGATGAATTTGAGCTACCAACATCTGTAGAAACAGAACAATTAGACGATATTGAATTGCTTGAAACATCAGATAATACTAGGGAATTTGAAGTTTCAGTTTTTGAATCAACAACAAACCTTGATGATGACTTCGATATTTTAGAAGACGAAAAAAATTTTGGGGCTGAATTCGGGGAAGGCTATTCTAAGCTTGATAAAGAAACCTTAGATAAAGAAGCTGAAATGAATCTCCGCAAAGCGATTCGTTATGTTCGTAATGATATTAAAGCACAATTAGTCGTTCGTAAGTTATTAGGATCTATGAAAGCTTTTGATGTTGATTTACTGGATGTTAGTAGCAAAGGGGTGCTTATTTCTTCACCAAAACCACTTAAAGTACGGAATAAAGTGCTGTTAAAATTAAAATTTGAAAAAGATATACATCATTTTAAAATTGAGGGAGAGATTGTCAGAATAACGGATGGTACTGTTGCTTATGGTATTAAATTTAGTCAATATGAAAATGAGTTTGCTGAGCATTTATTCGATACTCAAACACAGTTAGTTTTTAAATAAACAGCTGAGCATAACAATCGTATATTTTAAAAATTCAAATTTTATCTTGAAAACTAAAGTCCAAAACATGTTTTGGACTCCGAAAACATCCGAAAACTTTTGCTTCAGTACTCAAGTATTTTATAAAATAAACGGAGTAATTATGGAAGACTATGAACAATATGAAGCTGATTGCGAAGAAATCAGAAAAGAAAATGAAGCTCTATTATCACTTTTTGAAAAACACTTAGAGCAAGCAAATTTAAGCACAAAAACAATAAAAAATCATGTTGATAATGTGAATTTTTATATTAATCAATATTTATTATATTACGAAGCAATACCTGCTAATAAAGGCGTTTTTGAAGTAGGCGATTTTTTAGGTGATTGGTTTGTTAGAAAAGCAATGTGGTCTACTGCTGCACAGATTAAAAAAAATGCCACAAGCTTTAAAAAATTCTATGCTTTTCTTTTAGAACAACAGTTAATTCAAAAACAAGATTTAGAAGAATTGAAAGAAATAATAAAAGAACAGATGAATGACTGGCTCGAAAATGTAAATGATTATAACAATAGTTTTTTTTAAGCAATGAAATATAAACATCTCTATCAAGCATTCATTGCACTGTTATTTTTAGCTCTCTTTTTAATGGTTGCATCAACTTTCACCTTTGCAAAAAAAACAGACTTAGAATATATGGAGTGGCTGCTTTATGGTAGTAGCTTCGTTATATTTATCAGTAGCATTATTATTATATTTTTTCGTCCAAAAAGCAGCGAAGCTTTAAGATTAAGTTACCAAGAAGAAAAAATAAATGAAGCGGAGGAAAAGTTACAGCAACTACAAAAAGATTATGAAGCCAACTTATATTTATTAAAGCAAAAAGAACAAGACGTTAAACAAAAGTTAATTCAGTATCAGCAATATGTTGAATTTCCTGATGAACATGACTCTTTACCAAGCGAAGATGATGATAATTTTGATGAGGAAATTGCTGAACTGTTACACGATAAAGCTGAAATAATTTTTGATAAAATAATTAATAATAAATATACCGAAAATCAGCAATTTCAACACAAACTTCTACTCGATGATGTGGTTGATTTAATCGATTCGGTTGCTCGCCTTCATAACCCAGACTCAGAACAGCCTTTATTAGAAACCAGCATTGAAAACCTGTTGCGTTCCCTTAACCGACTTTCCTTGCAATTATTGGTTTTGGTTGATGGTTTTCCCATCAATATCAAAGAATATAATCTTAGAAAAACCTATTTATACATTCAAAAATCAGCGACCACTATCGGCTATTATAAAAAAGCCGAGCCATTTTTAACTTTTGCCGCTCCCGTTTTACGAATTGGAATGGCGGCCAATCCTATGGTCGGTATTGCTCAAACCGTTGCGATTGAAGCGGGTAAGCATGTCATTAAAAAAAGCTCAGAAAAATATGCCTTAAATTTATTGCATGATGTTATCGAAATTATTGGCGAACAAGCTTCGACTATTTTTGGCGAAGAACCCTTACGCTATCGTAATAAACATTGGATCTATGCTTTAGAACTCAATGAAATAATTTATCACTTTACACCTGTTGAGCCAGAAGCCTTATCTAAGGCAATGAAAATTATCAGCGGCTTAGCAATGCGCAGCGAATATGACCGCGTTTTTATTTATTACTGTTTAGCGCAAGGTAAAAGTGCGAATCCAGCGCGTTTTGAGAATGATTTTTTTAGCGAAGAAGATAAGCAGGAGATCATTAATAAACTGACAAGTTTTATTGAAAATACGATTAATAAAGACCGAAACGAAGAAAGTGATAAAAAAGTTAGAAGCTGGCGTAAAAAAGTTGAATCACGCTTAGACGTAGAAATTCCTTTAAATATTGATAAGGATGATACGGATTATTTAAGAAATATGCTTAGTTTTGGTTCACCTGAAAAGAAAGTAAAACCCTTTTTAGCACGCTATATTTTAACCCTGATGGAAGAGGGAGAGACTCCACAGTTTATTTATACGGATATACATTTTGATGCAACCGTTCCAATAACGGAAGTTAAGGAATTATGGTTAATCGGAACCAATAAGCGGCTGGTCTTATTATCCATTGATAAAAAAGATAAAGTTTTTCTACTGTGGTGTTATAACGCAGGGCAGCAAGCTCCGTTATCACTCGCACGAATTAATCGAGTGGTCGCTGATGACTGTCAGTTAACAGGCGGCTTGTGGCAAAACGATAGTCAGATTATTGAAGAACCTTTGTTTATTTTAGAAGGAAAAAAGATTACCAGTTACGACAGCTATTTTCGAGTGTTAGAAGATTTTAAAAGAATTATGGCTTGAAAAAACTGACATCTTTTCTAATTACTGCC
>WTBX01000241.1 GCA_013138855.1 Methylococcaceae bacterium | reverse complement strand
GAGTTAGAGCGAGAAGGCGCATCATATATGGTTGATACGCTTGCCTCTTTACGTGATGATTTTCCAAAGCAATCTTTGCTGTTATTTATAGGCACAGATGCCTTTGCAGATTTAATACACTGGTATCAATGGCAAAAGCTGTTTGATTATGCTCATATCGTGGTAATGACCCGCCCTGATGCCGATAAAACGCCTCTAACAGACTTTTTTAAAAACCGCCTCGCAAAAAACCCCGCTGAATTTAAACAAAGTAGCGCAGGAAAATTATATTTTCAAAATATCACTCAACTGGCTATTTCCTCAACAAATGCAAGGAAATTGTTGAAAAAACAGCGTAGTATCCGCTTTTTAGTCCCAGACAACGTGATAAACTATATACAACAAAATAAACTTTACAGGAATTAGAATGCAGATCGACGAATTATTGGCTTTAGTAACCGCTGAATTAGACGAGCGTAAAGGTCAAAGTATCAGCGTGATTGATGTTAAAGACAGAACCAGCGTAACAGATTTTATGATTTTAGTGACCGCAAGCTCTACGCGTCATGCTCAATCTTTATCAGCTTATGTGTCAGAAAAAGTTAAAAAACAAGGTTTTAAACCTTTAGGAATAGAAGGCGAGCAAGGTTCAGACTGGGTCTTGCTAGATTTAGGTGATATTCTTTTACATATTATGACCGCTCAAGCGAGAGAGCTGTATCAATTGGAAAAATTATGGTCGCTTGATACACGCGTAGCAGAAGTTGAAAAGACGCTCTAGGGCGTTATAAACACTAATATACACTCTGGATTCTAATTAAAGGTATTTTTATGATTAAGGTTTTACTGGTTGATGATCATGACCTCATTGCCTCTGGCATAAAACTAATGTTAGATCTAGTCGATAATATTAATGTCATCGGAGTGGTAAACAGCGGTGAAGATGCTATTGTTGCGGTAGAAAAAAATCAGCCTGACGTGATATTAATGGATGTCAAAATGCCAGGAATTGGTGGGACGGAAGCCAGTAAGCGTATATTAGAAGTGCATCCTGACATCAAGATTATCGGCTTATCGCAGCATGATAGTAATGCGGTGACGAAACAATTTATAAACCTTGGTGCCGTAGGCTTTGTCTCCAAAAGCTCATCTTCAGAAGAAATGATGGATTCCATTCAAAATGCAATGGGAGGCGGCACGTACTTATCGCTTGATGTGAAAGAAAGGATGGCTTCAAAAAAGGGTAATAATCCTTTTTCAACATTATCTTCAAGAGAATCCGAAGTTGTCGAGCTGATTGTACAAGGAAAAAGTATCAAGGAAATGTCAGAAATCATGAGAATCAAAGACAAAACAGTCAATACTTTTCGTTATCGAGTTTATAAAAAATTAGGCGTAAAAAATGACGTGGAGCTAATTCGCTTAATAGATAAGTTTAATAACACTTAGAAATGAAACGCAATAAAACCCGAAACTTAAAATATATTTCGGCTCTTTCGGTTCTTTAGTGTCTCCGTGAAAATGCATATGTAAGGACTGGAAGTCCTTTTGCTAAATTATTTAAATTTCACGGAAAACCCAGAAGAGTCCATATTTCATAATGTTCATTATAAAGATAAATCATTAATTTTCAGGTTTGACCACATCAGCCATATTTTTGATTTCGACAAATAATGTCGCCATCTCATTTTGTTTTGAGAACCGTCGAGAGTTCTTGCTTTTTTAGTACGTTTTCATAAGCATCATCATGCTGACGCTTCTAGTTGAAGTGAAATTCTAGTAATGTAATTTTGGGCATCCTTCATTTTTCGGTTTACAGTTTAAATCGGAGTCCAATAGCTTTAGCTATTGGCGAATCACGGAAATAGCTAAAGCTATTTCACTCCGTGCTACTTTTTAAAAATAAACTGTAAACTACTTTTTCGCGATGATGAAAGATTCTTAATTTTGTATCTATTTTAAATTTAAGTTTTATCTTAGAATTTTAAGTAGATACCAAAATAAAACTGAAAAGAGATAGATATGAACACCGCAGAATTAATTTATCAAAAATCAAAACAATTACCCGAAATAGTTAATGTTCAAATACTCCATTTTGTTGAGTATCTGGAAGAAAAACATAAACTCGCTGAAGCATCGCAAACAGCTAAACAAAGCACTGACGTAATGACACACCTACAAGCGAGTATCAAGAAAAATCATCGTTTAGGTGAACTGTTATAGCAAAATGAATACACGTTTTTTAAATGAAGAAGCATACGAGTATTTTATGCAACTCTTTGATACAAGACCATTCTGTTTTGAACCATTGCTCGCATGGTTAAATACCACTATCAAATCTTTGTAATAATATAAAATAGCTTTCCTAATATTTTAAGTCATATATAAAATAACCATGAGCATCAATCCCGATTTAAATATCAACTTTTCTCCCATGCACCGCCTGCAATGGGAAGAAGCCCAACAAAAAGACGTGATTTTATACCCAGAAGGCATGGTCGAATTAAACCAACCTTCGGCAGAAATTTTAAAACTTTGCGACGGTTCGCGTAATCTAGCAAAAATTATCAGCGAATTAGAAGAAAAATTTCAAACTACAGGTCTTGAAAAAGACGTTCTTAACTTCTTAGAGATTGCCCTAAAAAATGGCTGGATTCAACAAAGCTAATATCACACCTCCTCGCTGGTTACTGGCAGAATTAACCTATGCCTGTCCTTTGCAATGTCCTTATTGCTCTAATCCTTTAGATTATGCCAAGCATTCTCAAGAATTAAGCACCGAAGATTGGAAACGTGTATTAACGCAAGCGCGAAAAATGGGCGCGGTACAACTCGGTTTATCGGGTGGTGAGCCTTTAGTACGCAAAGACTTAGAAGAAATCGTTAAACACGCACGAGAATTAGGTTATTACATCAACTTAATTACCTCAGGCTATGGTTTAACGGAAGAACGCATTATTGCTTTAAAAGAAGCGGGACTCGATCATATTCAAGTTAGTATTCAAGCCAGTTCTCAAAAACTTAGCGATCATATCGCAGGCACAAAATCATTTGAGCATAAAAAAGAAGTTGCCCATTTAGTTAAAAAACACGGTTATCCGATGGTGTTATGCGTGGTGATTCACCGCGAAAATATCGAAGAAATGCCGCAGATTTTAGCAATGGCAGAAGAGCTAGGCGCGGATTATTTAGAATTAGCAAATACTCAATATTACGGCTGGGCGCATGAAAATCGTGATTTATTATTGCCGACTAAAGAACAGTTTGAAAAAGCGGAAGTGATTGCGCAAGCCTATAAAGAAAAAGTCGAAGGTAAGATGAAAATCTATTATGTTGTCCCAGATTTTCATGAAGACCGTCCTAAAAAATGTATGAATGGCTGGGGAACGACGTTCTTAACCATTGCACCCGACGGTGTGGCGTTACCGTGTCATTCTGCGCGTGAACTGCCTGATTTAGAGTGTCCGAATGTGAATGATTACAGCATTCAAGAAGTTTGGCACGAATCAAAAGCCTTTAATTTCTTTAGAGGTTTTGAATGGATGCAAGAGCCTTGTCGTAGTTGT
>WTBX01000001.1 GCA_013138855.1 Methylococcaceae bacterium | reverse complement strand
TTATAAACAAGCGGTAACGTCTGCGGGTGCAGGTTGTATGGCGGCGTTAGATGCTGATAAATATTTGGATGAGTTGGAATAATAAGCAGGAAATGTGAAAGATACATAAGTACCTAACCATAACACTCGTGCATTTTTGTACTCGCTGAAGCCGCGACTTTAGTCGCGGAAACCTTGCAATAGCCCAATGTTTTTAAATAAAAGTTAATAGAATTTTAACGCTCTACCGCGACTGAAGTCGCGGCTCCGAATGTACGAAATTTTTAATATTTAATCAAGGCTGCAATCATGCAAGTTCAACGTTCTATACAAACTTTAAACTCACCGCATTGGGTCATTGATTTACCTGAGTCTTTCGCTCATCAAAAAGTTGAAATTCTAGTCATTACGCTTGATGATAAGGTGGAAACTAAAAAAAAATATAGGACTTCCCCGCCTGAATTTTTAGGGCGAGTAACAGAACTGGGCGATGTAATGAGTTCTGTTTCCGCAGATGACTGGGGTCAAGGCGAATGATTGTGCTTGATACTCATATCTGGCATTGGTGGGTCAATCAGATTCCTATCCTGACTATCAAGAATTAAAGGGACGATTAATTAATAAATGAAGCTAACCATACTCGATCCAAAGAATCCTAGACAAGCGTTTCCTCCTTTAAATGCGGCTTTAATTGAACCTGATGGTTTATTAGCGGCTGGAGGGTGTTTATCGCCTACGCGTTTAATTAACGCTTATCAAAGTGGCATTTTCCCATGGTTTAATCCAGACGAACCTATTTTATGGTGGTCACCTAATCCGCGTTTAATTTTGAAACCAGAAGATATTAAGGTTTCACGCAGTCTTGCGAAAACGATTCGCAAACAACGTTTTACCTTAACGGTGGATACCGCTTTTGCAGCCGTGTTAGAAGCCTGTGCAGCACCGCGTGATTATGCGATGGGGACTTGGATTACTGACGATATGATGCAGGCTTATAACCAGTTGCATCGCATTGGCACAGCGCATTCTGCTGAAGCGTGGCTAAATGATGAGCTAGTGGGAGGACTTTATGGGGTCGCCATTGGTAAAGTCTTTTTTGGCGAGTCTATGTTTCACACCCAGACGGATGCCTCTAAAGTCGTGTTTGTAGAATTAGTTAAGCAGTTGGGAAAATGGGGATATGAGCTTATCGACTGTCAGGTACATAGTGAGCATTTAGTCAGCTTAGGGGCTTATGAAGTTAGTCGTGAAACTTTTATAGAAGAATTAAGCCAATATCGCCATAGTTCGCCTAACCCTGAGGCATGGACATTGTTATGAGTTCTATTCCATTACTTATTACACCCCCTCACCCTTGCAGTTATTTAGAGGATAGAGATTCACAGTCTGCCTTTGTAGGTTCGGCATTTAGGATGAATACGCATTTGTATTCCAAGCTGATTAGTCATGGTTTCAGGCGTAGTGGTGATGATGTTTATAGTCCTCATTGTCAAAATTGTTCGCAATGTGTTGCTTGTCGGATTCCAGTCGCTCAATTTAAGCCGAATCGCAACCAAAAACGCTGTGCGAAAAAAAATCAGCAAACCACAACGATTATAAAAGCACCCGTATTTGAAGAAGAGCATTACCAACTTTATATGCGCTACCAACAGCATAAGCATCCAGAGAGTGGCATGGCAACGTCTACACGCGAAGACTATATTCACTTTTTAAGCAGTGTATGGTGTAAAACGCAATTTGTGGAATTTTATAGAGAAGAGCAACTGGTTGCGGTTGCTATTGTCGATATGCTCGATAAATCATTGTCGGCTGTTTATACCTTTTTTGATCCTGATTTTTCAGAGTATAGTCTCGGTATTTATGCGGTGTTATGGCAGCTTGAATATGCGATAGAGTTAGGCTTTGATTATGTTTATTTAGGATTTTGGATCGCGGAATGTCAAAAAATGTCCTATAAAAATCAATATCAGCCTTTAGAGGGATTTATTAATCAGCAGTGGCAATTAGTTGAAAAAACTTAAAGCTATTATGAATAAGCTGGGGAATTTTTTGGGAGCTATTTCGATTTTTACTTTAGCGTGTTTAATGTTGGTTTTTCCTGATGCCATTACCAGTATTGAACAAATAGGTCGAAATACACCATTTACACATCTTGTTGTTGCTCTTTGGAGTATTCCAGCAGCTAGTCTTTTATTATTAGTTTCTGCGGTTTATTTTTATTTTGCGAGTCATGATTAAAAATTAATATTTTAAAAAGCTACAGGTTTTAGTGTGTTTGTTTAGCATGAAAACTTTATAATTAACAGGGTTATTATTAAATTATTTTATTGAATGTCTATAAAATTAGAGATAGGTCACAAATTTAATTAATAATAAAGTACATAAGAAATGTATAATATAGATAGATTTGAATTCTATTCTAACTAGAGTTCCAGAAACTCCAGAAACTCCAGCAATTCCAGCAATTCCAGCAATTCCAGCAATTCAGCACTCATCGGTGAGTACCATGAAAACATTAAAATTACTTTCTTTAGAACCACGAGTTTTATTAGAT
>WTBX01000335.1 GCA_013138855.1 Methylococcaceae bacterium | reverse complement strand
AACAGGATAAAACGTGCCATTGTTTGAGTTTTTAATAAAACAACGTCCTCTTTCTTTGCAGACAAGGAATAGAAACAATTTACAGGCATGGAAAAACTTTGTTAGGCAAGAAGCTTCAAAAACATGGAACGACACTTTAATAGAAGAGCAATATTTACACGTTGTTATCGTTTATTTATCTGATGATTCACCCCCTGACGTTGATAATATTGTTAAGCCAATTTTAGATGCTTTAGTCGGCTTAATATATGAAGATGATGTATTAATTGCAGATGTAGAAAGTCATCGCCGATATTTATCAGATGGAATTGAAATCACAAATCTACCTGAACTATTGCAATCTGGAGTATTAGACGGTGAAGAATGTGTCTATATAAAAATTGAAACGTCACAGACACTGGAAAATTATTTATGAATACTCAAAAAATATTAGAACGTCAACAACAAGAATCTTTAGCCGCGCAATATCAATCAAATGGCTTTGAGGTCACTTTAGAGCCTAATGCTGATAAAATTCCCTTTGATTTAAATGGTTACCGTCCAGATATACTTGCAAGTAGAGAAAACCTAAATTTAATTATCGAAATTAAAAATAGTGTAAAAAAAGTTTCTGTTGAGCATCTTCAAGCAGTATCAGAATTAATTTCTGAACATAAAAGTTGGCGTTTTGTGTTAATTACTTTAGACGATATTAAAGATGATGTTTTAGCGGGGACAGAAGATACTTACCCTAGCTGGATAGAAATTGATACGCAAGCTGAAAAAACGTCTGCGATTATTGACACGATCGGCTATTCTGCGGCATTAATTTATATTTGGAGTTTAGTTGAAGCCGCATTACGTCGCTATGCTTTTGAATCATCTATTCCTATAGAAAGATTACCTTTTTCGCGGATAATAAAACATTTATATTCAATAGGTGTCCTGTCTATGGAAGAATTAAATACATTAATTTCACTACAAAATATTCGCAACCAAGCAGCACATGGCTCTAAGGTTGAAATAAGCCGCAATAGTTTAGATCAACTTATTGAGTTTACTCACAAAGCAGTTTCCAACTTAAGGCTGACAGCTTAGTTTTATTCTTCAAATAATTATTTTTCTCTAAGAATCCCCTTCCCCCCTAAACGTAAGTACAGTTTATCTTTTTTAATTATGACTTGGCATCAACTTTCTATTACCACCGACGAAAACACCGCCCCTGATATTGCTGATTTTTTCAGTGAGCTAGGTGCAGTTTCTGTAACTTATATGGATGCAAAAGACGAACCTGTCTATGAGCCTGCCATCGGTGAAACCAAAATCTGGCAAAATACAATCGTTATTGCCTTGTATGAATTAGAGGCTAATCCTGATTTAATTAAAAATGCGGTATTTTCACAATTTGAAAAGGCTCGCTTAGAAAATTGGCAGCAAGAAATCTTAGCAGACCAAGCGTGGGAAAGAGCGTGGATGGAACATTATCATCCGATGAAATTTGCCGATAAGCTCTGGGTCTGTCCAACAGGTCAGGAGCAGCATGAAGCTGAAACAGTGTGTATGGTTTTAGATCCGGGTTTAGCGTTTGGAACAGGGACACATCCGACCACCGCCTTATGTTTAGAGTGGCTTGCCAGTCATGATATAAAAGATAAAATCGTCATTGATTATGGTTGCGGTTCAGGTATTTTAGCGGTTGCAGCGGTATTGTTGGGTGCGAGCCATGCTTATGCGGTCGATATAGATCCGCAAGCCTTAATCGCAACCCAAGCTAATGCCGAAAAAAATAAGGTGCAAGATAAAATAAGCAGCTATTTACCCGAAGATTTTAGCCCTTTGGAAGCTGACATTGTTTTAGCCAATATTTTAGCGAAACCCTTGATAGAGTTGAAACAAAACATAGGCTCTTTGGTAAAAACACAAGGGCAATTAGTCTTATCGGGCATTTTAAATGAGCAAGCCGCCTCAGTGAGTAGCGCGTATGCTGAACACTTTCTATTTAATTCACCGATTAGTCAGCAAGACTGGTGTCGTTTAGATGCTGAAAAAACAATGCCATGCTAACACAGTGCGAGCAGTGTAAAAAAACCTACAGCATTAGTGTGGATGCGTTATCTCAGAAACGTAGTGAGTTACTCTGCCCCCATTGCGAAGAAATGCTCGGACGATTAAAGCGTTTTGGGAATGATTTTTTAGAAATTGGCGGAAAAAAAAAACGTCACCCTAAATTTATATTGTGGGGAATAGGGGCAGTTTTATGTTTATTTTTATTAGCAGGACAAATTTATTTTTTTGAAAAAGATAATCTCAGTCAAAACCCTAAAGCACGGGGCTGGTTACAAAAAATTTGTTTATCGTTGAGCTGTGAATTGCCAGCCTATAGAAACCTCAATGATTTTGAAGTGATGTATGGTGAGTTTCAACTTAGTCCTGAAAATTATTATATTTTTAAAGCAGTAATTAGTAACCAAGCAAAGTTTGCACAACACTATCCACATATCCAACTTAATTTATCAACCTTTAGTGGAGAAAATTTTGCTCAACGAGTTTTTACGCCAAAAGACTATTTAAACAGTGAAGCAAATAAACTTATTCCCGCCTCAAAAGCGATTGAAATCAGCCTAAAAATTGCAGTGCCTAAACAAAAAGTAGGGGGTTATACATTTGAATTAATTTAATATTTTCTGTGCTACACTTTGCAGGGCTATTAACTTAAGACGAGGCAAATAACACCTTTCTAAAATATAATCATCAAGGACTTGAAGTCTTATCTTTAGTCGCTTCATGGTTTAAAAATGTTCTTTGACAGTGTCCCGCCTTAAGTTGGCAGTCCTTTGCAGTTAGCTTTGATTGGTATGAGTGAGGGTAAAATGTTTAAAGCCATTATTCAATTTATAAATCGCATCATGTTCTTCTTAAATGCGTCTTGCCTAATTTTGCTTTTAGTTTGGTCACTCGCAGGGGTTTGGGAGTTTTTTCCAATAGCCAGTATTTTATTTTGGAAGGTATTAATCACCCTGATTGCGATTTTATTATTCAATATACTCAGCCTTTTCTGCTTATCCTATCTTTATAAAAGAACCGAAACCATCATTGATGTTTTCACAAATTATGAGCATATTACAGAATTAAAAGAAGGGACGATTATTTTTGATGAAGGGCAAGTACAAAAAATTATGTATGTCCTTATCAAAGGTCAGGTTAAAATTACCACTGATAACCAAGTTTTAGAGGTTATTCACGAAGGCGAAATTTTTGGCGAAATGGCGATTATAGAAGATTTACCGCGTACTGCCTCTGCTGTGTGTTTAACAAACTGCAAACTTATTTCTATTAATGAAAAACATTTTTATGAATTACTACAGGAAGTTCCTTTTTTTGCAAAAGAAGTAATGCGAACTATTTCGCATCGTTTACGTGTACAAGATCATAACCATTAATCATTTTACTTCGATTTTCTTATGGCTCTTAGCTCTCTGTTATCTACTCGTTCAACAACAAAAGTAAACGCTGAAAAAAAAGCCTGTGCGCTTTGTCAGCAGCCTGTTGAGATAAAAGGCTTTTTCCTGCTGGAAAATGCCAAAACAAAACATTTTTGTTGCGAAGGCTGCTTAAGTATTTACAAGCTTTTCAATAAAAATACATCCCGTCCATCCTAACTCACAACAATCTATGAGGTCTTTATGAAAGCTTGTGAATCTTGCTCTCGCGTTGAAATTGGCAAAAACCATAAAAAACAGTCTGTTTTTATACGTGCTATCGCTACCCCTTTAGTTTATGTACCTTTATTAATGGTACCGTTTGTCGTTTTAAGTGCTTATACCTGTTATTTTCATTTGCGTTTAAGCGGTGGTAAAAATATAAAAAAATGGTCGGATTTTATTCCCGACAGAGCGACACATCGTTATGAACTTAAATCACAGGTTGCTATGGATCCAACCTTTAAACTGAGTGCGGCACAATCAAAATTATATTGGATTTTTAACTGTACTTGGTATTGCCCTTTTAGTGTCGCTTTATTTGAATGGCACGCGTATCTAGTTAAAGTCATCGAAAATTGGTGGTGTCCTTTCACCCATAACCGTAAAGATGAGCATTACCAAGACGCTGCCATTGATAAATCTTTCTGGCATATTTATCCAGAGGAAGCGTCAAAATTACACGAAGATGATTTAAATAACCCTATTTGGAATGAAGATATGGCCGCTAAAAATAGCGATAAAGATAAGTAGAATAACAAAAAATAAAATGATAAGGTTAAAGCTTTGTTGTTGATTACCTTGAATAAAAACTATGATAAATAAAAAATTGCTAGTAACAATGTTGGTGAGCGTTGTCATTTCTGCAAGCTTAACGGCCTGCTCTGATGATGAACCAAGCTCTGTTAAAGAAGCTGACAGTGTATTCGATCATCCGCACGAGAAAGTCACGGATATAGAGAAACATAAGTTTGAGCATGAATTTGCACAAGATTGTGTGGCGCGTGAACTTAAAAATTCGGTGAATAAAGCAACTGATAAAATACGCTTTGAAAAGACGTGTCTGTGTATTGCAAAGTTTATGATGAAGGATTTAACGGCTGCTGAAACTGAGAAGTTTTTAATGGAAGATAAAGATACGCAATCGTTAAGAATTCGATTTGATAATGCTGCTTATAATTGTTTACAAGAAAAGCAGCCGCCCGCATCGCCTAAATTATTTGGTAGACCTAAAGCTTCTTAAGTTTTAAGTTGTTCATAAAAACATAGTATCTATGCTCTGCTATCATGCAGAGCATAGTTTTAATTGTTAATTGTTATGGGAAGTTTGGACTGTATCCAGCCGCTCATATGTCCTTTTAGATAACGAATATTTTCAAACCCCGCCATACTCAACGCTAATTTAGCGATTCCCGCTCTGGGGCCATGTTGACAATACAGTACAATTATTTCTGTATGATGATATTTCTCTAGTTTATCTGTAGAAAACGCCTGCCAAAAAGGGATATGTATCGCCCCTTGAATATGCCCAGTCTTATATTCACTTTCTGAACGAACATCGACAATCACGGGAGCTTGCGCGGTTTTTATTTGCGTGAGTAATTCATTTTGTTGGATATGCGTTTCTCCTGTTGTGCCGCAGCCGATTAAAAATAGAACGAATATAAAGAGTGTTAAGAATTTGTGCATTTAATGGTAACGTTTCAGTTTATAGCCGCTAGTCTTATTGTTGTTTTATAAATAGATAGTTAAAAGGTATCTACTTTAAAAAATAGGGAAAAGCATAATAACGGAGACGCGACTTCTAGTCGCGCCGTGTGTTCTTTCTATAGTTTGAGTAAGTATGCTTCGTGCGCGACTAGAAGTCGCGTTTCCAATACCCTGAAATTTAAAGTAGATACGTTAAAAGTATCCTAATATTTTGTTATTGGTTAAAAAAGCTAGAAAACCGTTGAAACGGTTATTTCATTGATTTACATAGCCCACGGCTTAAGCCGTGGGCTATGTAAAAAGCAAAAACTCAACCGTTTTAACGGTTTATAGAAATGTTAGAAGACTTATAGGCAGTTACTTTTTTATGCCAATCAGTTTATGGTGGGTATGCAAAGAGGAGCTTTTGCTCGCC
>WTBX01000290.1 GCA_013138855.1 Methylococcaceae bacterium | reverse complement strand
GCCAGCAATGAGGGTGATGCAATTCATGGTAATTAGCGGGGGCATATTGTTTTCTTAACCAAGCTTGAGTTAAGTCTATTTTAAAATTTTCGCCTAGAGTTTTAGTTAAAATTAGATTGATTGCTTGATTTTTAAGTAAGTTTAACGCTTCTGTAGTGGCTAAATCATCGTAGTCATTTAATGCACAGATATTTAATGAAGTTACATAAGGTAAAAAATTATATTGTGCGGGTAAATGTTCTTTTACTTGTTTAATGCCTTTTTTTTGTATTAAAGTTTCAATATCTTGAAAGCATTGTGTTGTTATGCAGATTAAATTGCTTAACTGCTCAGTATCAAAAATATTTTTTAATACCACAACGCCTTTTTTTTGTAGGGTTAAAATATCTGGCATACGAAGTTTTTATTTTGTTTGTTATCGTTGTTTAATTTCCGATTTTGACAAAGGTATTTGTAGGTTGGGCTAGCTTATTGAGCGTAGCGAAATATTTCTCTGTTGTCGGTGGTCTATTTAGCTGGGCTTAACTATTTTCACGTTTTTATTTTCTCGTTCCCACATTTTATGTGGGAATGCATACCGAGTCTTTAATTTAGCTACGTTTTTGTATTTTTAACGCTGGTATGAATTCCAACGCGAAGCGTTGGAACTAGAAAAAATTTGGAAAACTTCCAGCTATGCTGGGGAGGCTTTCAAAAGCATCGTAACGATTAGTCTCGTGCGTGGGAGCGATTAAAATCATTTGTCAAAAATGAATTTAGCTTATTTTGAAATAGTAAAAACCGTGACGCTTTAAATGGTCAGCTAGATTTTTTTGTTAGTATTTTTCTTTGATTTGCCACGTACTCATCAAGTAATTGCCTAATGATTTTTTGATATTGCATATGATGTGTTTCAGCAATATCTTTAAAATAAGAAAGACTATCAGAACTAAGTGAAATAGTGATTTTCGTATTTTTATTTTTTAAAGCTAATTCAGAGGGAGATGGTAAGAAATCAGCTACCAATTTAAATTCATCCATCGGCTCATTGCTATATTGAATTTTTTTGCTCATAAGTTTTTTTGCCTTTCCGCCAATAACCTGCACCGAAAATACGGATACATTCAGAACGATAAGTAAAACGAACAGTTAAGATTCCTGTTTTATCTTGATTTAAGCCAAAACAATAATAACGGCTTTCATCTTGACTGTGGGTTAAGTCTTCAGCAATTACACGATTTTCATCCATAAATGCAAATTGAGCTTCATTAAATGAAACACTATGCTTTCGCTGGTTTTCAATATTTTTGGTTTCATCCCATTCAAAGTTTGATTTACTCATGTTTACAGAGTAACAAATATATGGCTAGTTATCCATACTTAAATACTAACGCCAAAATAAGCAGCGGGCAAAAACCGTGGTATTTGTAGGTTGGGTAGCTTATTGAGCGTAGCGAGATAACGTAGCCCAACATTTCGCTGTTATCGGTGGGCTACGCGCTGCGTGGAAATTAAGTGCGGACGCGCTAGCGTCCTGTGCGTTGTTCGGGACTCTGGCGCGTCCCTGCTCGGTTTCCACGCAGCGCGTGGGAATCAGACAAGAGAATGGTGTCTATTTCAACCTAAAAAGCACCTTTGAAGGGTTAATTATGCTAATAATATTTGCCGCAGATTTACTTGTAATTCTACATTTAACTTTTATTTGCTTTGTAGTATTAGGCGGGTTGTTAGTTTTAAAATATCATCGTTTATGGATATTGCATATTCCTGCGGTACTTTGGGGAGCTTCATTAGAATTTTTTGGCTGGTTTTGTCCATTGACCCATTGGGAAAATATTTTAAGACATAAAGCGATGCAAGCAGGTTATAGTGGTGGTTTTATTGAACATTATATTATTCCTGTTATTTATCCTAGTGGTTTAACAACAGATATTCAGTTAATTTTTGGTTTTTTAGTGGTCATGATTAATGTTGTTATTTATGCCAAACTTCTTTTGATCCTCCGAAAATTAAAATAATTTTTGCTCTGTTTTTAACAGACCTGAATTCACGTAGGGTTAAAATATCTGTCATACGAAGTTTTTGTTTTGTTTGTTGTTTCCGTTTTGACAATGACGGTAATTTTGTAGGGTGTGTTAGCTTTTTTACTACGCAAAAAAGCTAGCAAACCCCACTTGACTACCCGTGGTGATTACGGCAATCCAGCTAGGAACATTTTGAGAGTAGTCTGGGCATTGACCCGAGAATACTTATGTGGATTGTAAGGGCGATCTGTGCCGAACATTCGCCCTTGCTGGAAATGAGTTCCGTTGTTAGTCGAGAACATCACATGTTGCCTAGCTGCTTTGCGTAGTTTCCAGAGTGCTTTGGCATCTTCCCACATTGAGTCATTAGGTCCAGAAGCGATGAGACAGGGAGAGGCAATGCCCGCTATTTTTTCGTTGTTTTTGTAGCCTATGTTGCGGGAAGATGCCTTGGATGCCGCAGCCCCAATAGCTGCGGCAATTCCTGGAACGATGCCCAAAGAGAGTACCCCACCGATGGCCCAGCCAATTTTTTTATTGCGGCTATTACTGCTGTGTAGTCGAAGCCCTTTTGAATGAAAGCCTTTTTTGGCATTGAAACCGACGCTTTTCATGGGACCCTGTAATATGAGGCCGCCATGCGGCGCACCTTCACTGGCCATTTGCGTTGCTGGTCCCGATCCTAGTGAATATCCGTGCAATATAATGCGATTGGCAGCAATGTTCCGATTATTTCGTAAGAAATCAATCATAGCCCGAGCATCGGTGTAAGTTCCCTGTTCTTCTGGCTTGTAGCTTCCAGCTGGAGCATAGTTATCTCCGATGTTCCCAACGGAACTGCGCCCAAAGCCTCGGTAATCTATAGTGAGTACACCTTTGACATGTGCAGCGATGGCTGGTGTGAGCAAATAACCTCTGACTGCGGGAGGCGCATAAGATTCCAGAGGGCCACCGCTTCCTGAAAAATAAACGACATAGAAACCTCGGGAGTTGCCTCGATGTACGCTGAGTTGTCCGCGAAGTATCGGACCGCCGTTACTGACATTTATCTGAACATCCGTCACATCAATATTTGCGCCAACCCACCAAGTATCATTGCGGTTTATGTAGTTCCCATTCCCAGTCCCTCCATTGGCTCGCCTGTAAACGAGGTCAGACCAATCACCTCCAGAATAGGTCGCACAACGCACAAAATCGTTCAGGAGTCGATCTCCATGTTGTTCGGCAAGATCAACGTTGGTTGTAACATAGTTATGAGTTACAGGCATAATTCTCTCCTCTATTGTATTCTCATCTATTCATCTTACGCTTTGAAGAGGTGCAAAGTAAAAAACGCGACTGAGTTCGCCTTACACCCTCAGTTTCTATTTTTCAATGAGAATCATTATTATTTAGTAACGTATCAAACTTAATTGCATTAAGTAACTAACCATAAGAATCTTAACATTTGTTACGCAAAGGAGTGAAAAAACACGTTTTTTCACAATTGCAAACACTTCAATGTTTAGAATATAACGATGGAGTCCAAAACATGTTTTGGACTCAAATTTAGCAAAAGGACTGGCAGTCCTCTCTTGATTTTCATACTCTACGGAAGGACTGCCAGTCCTTATACTTATGTTTTCACGGGAAACCCAGAAGCCCTTTAACTTTCGTGTTTTTGCATAACATCAGTTAAAATATTCAATTAGGATGCGTAAAATCCCACCACGCATCAAAGCCTCCACTTAAATTACTACCTTCAATATCATAACGCTCCAAAGTTGAGAGAGCGTCAAAAGAGCGCGGCCCTGTTGAACAATAAGTAATTAAACGGCGGTTTTTTGACAATATCTTTATTTTATCTATATGTTGTTCTATTTCATTAAAAGGGATAGAAATCGCCCCAGAAATATGTTCAAGTTGATACTCATCGACGCTACGCACATCAACCAACAATATCTTATCTGCCTTAGATAATAATCGTGTTAACTTCTCAGGACTGATTTCCCTGCTATTGTCACGATAATTAACGATTGAGGAAATGAAAAAATACAACGGAGTCGGTGGCGATAACATTAGCAATACAAAACCAATGGCTGCCGCCATTAAGGCATATTTTATGAGCGACATGAGGGAGGGAGGTCGTTATTATGCACGGCTTTTTCTGTGATTAGAGGATGCTGATTACTGCATTGCCAATGTATTGATTTTTCTGCTGTTTTCATGGTTACTACAAAATATTTACCATTATCTTTCGTAGCGTTTGTTGCCTTAGTGCTAAGGGCAACTAATAAACTACGCTCTTCAGGATGCCAACTGACTGATTCAATCATCTCGTCATTAACT
>WTBX01000343.1 GCA_013138855.1 Methylococcaceae bacterium | reverse complement strand
AAAAATGGTGATTATTGGACATACCATGCAACCCAAGCATTACAGCCAACTAATATAAAGTGTCCATCTTGTGGGGATTTGTTATAAAAATTAAATACAACCCCGACGAAATCAACCGCCCACAACTCGACCTAAACGGCATCAAAGCCGCCCTAAAAGAAACTCGCCTAGAAATAGACCCACAACAAGCCTTTGAAATCGTCGAATGCTACCCCGACGAAGAAATACTCATCCGCGACGGACTCACCTACCGCTACGCCGTCCCCCTCTACAGACGCTGGGTCGCATGGCGTTGGTCTGTCGATATAATCAGAAATGAAATATTGCCAACATCAGAATGATATTCCCTAAATTCAAGGCAAAAAAAAGACAGCACAGAGGCTGTCTTTTTTAAGTCGTTAGCATATTGCTAAAATTAAAGTTTTTCTTTAATTCTCGCTGCACGACCCGTTAATTCACGCAAATAGTATAACTTCGCACGACGTACTGCACCGCGACGTTTTACTTGAATTTCGCTGACGATAGGACTGTGTGTTTGGAAAACACGCTCAACACCTTCACCGTAAGAAATTTTTCTAACTGTAAAAGCAGAGTTTAAACCACGATTACGTTTTGCAATTACAACACCTTCAAAAGCCTGTAATCTTTCACGCTCGCCTTCTGTTACTCTAACTTGCACAACTACTGTATCACCAGGATTAAATTCTGGCAGATCTTGTTTCAACTGTGCCTTTTCTAATTCATCAATAATATTACTCATTACCACACCCTATCTAACATCAAGTTTAAATTCTTCTAGCAGAGATTCCTGCTCTGCATTAAGTTCTTTTTTTTTCAATAAATCTGCGCGTTTACGCCATGTGAGTCCTAAAGACTGCTTCATGCGCCAACGGGCTATTTTTGCGTGATTACCGCTTAATAAAACGTCGGGAACTGTACCCTGCTCTAATTTTTCTGGTCTAGTGTAATGCGGGTAATCCAGCAAACCATCACAATGTGAATCTTGTTTAGCTGAATTTTCATCCCCTAATACATTAGGAAGAAGTCGAGTCACCGCATCAATGACCACTAATGCGCCTAATTCACCGCCGCTAATGACATAATCACCTAACGACCATTCTTCATCACAAACGCTGTTAATAAAACGCTCGTCTACACCTTCATAGCGTCCTGCAACCAGAATTAATTGCTGAGTGTCAGTAGCTGCATTCAGTAACTCTTGTGTGACAGGTTTGCCTTGTGGCGATAAATAAATAACTTTACTACGTTCAGTGTTCGCGTTTTTTTTTGCAGCATCTACCGCATCGGCTAAAGGCTGGTATTTCATCACCATCCCCGAACCGCCGCCATAAGGACGGTCATCGACGGTACGGTGATTATCGTGGGTGTAATCTCTAGGATTCCACACTGATAAACCTACAAGGCCCTTTTTTATGGCCGTGCCTGTAACACCGTAACTTGCCGCCTCTGTAACCATTTCTGGAAACAGCGTTATTACATCAAAACGCATTTAAAACTCAGGATCCCAATCGACTTTCATCAAACCCTCGTCAAGATCAATACTGACGATAGTTTCGGGTTGCAAAAAGGGAATTAAGCGTTCTTTGTCACCTTTTACAATGACAACATCATTCGCGCCTGTTTCTAACATCGAATCAACAAGCCCTAAATCGACACCCTCTAAGGTTTCGACTTTTAAGCCAACTAGATCACGCCAGTAATATTCACCGTCTTCGGTGGCTGGCAATAAATCTTTGCGGATTTCAATTTTATAGCCGATTAAAGCGGCGGCGGCATCTCGATCTGTAATGCCTCTTAAACGCGCGATAATTGATTTTCCTTGTTTCTTACCACCAATAATATCAACTTCGCGAGTTTCGCCGTCTTTAATTAAGATCCACGGAGAATACTTTAAAATATTTTCGCGTGGTTCGGTAAAGGAGAATACTTTGACGCTGCCTTGTATACCGAATAGTCCCGATATTTCACCGAGTTTTACATTTTGCGTAGACAATTACTTAGGCTGCCGCAACAGTTTCAGTTTTCTTAGCATCTTTGATCAAACGAACAACACGGTCAGAAGGCTGTGCGCCATGTGATTTCCAATGGTCAATACGTGCCATGTCTAAACGTAATCTTTCTTCGTTTCCACGAGCGAAAGGGTTAAAAAAACCAATACGTTCGATATAACGACCGTCACGGCTGTTTCTGCTGTCAGTAACGACAACGTGATAAAATGGGCTGTTTTTCGAGCCACCACGAGAAAGACGAATGCTTACCATTGAAAAGTTCCTTAAACAATATCAAAAATTTAATCCGCCTATTTTACGCATATATTTTTGATATGGATAGCCCCAATTAATAAAATTTATAAATAGTTGTCTAAATATGAAGTTTGATTTCTTAATTATCGGTCAAGGTTTAGCTGGCAGCCTGTTAGCTTTTGAATTAATCCAGCGTGGTTTTAAGGTTTTTGTGATAGATAATGGGCTGGAAAATGCCTCACAAGTTGCCGCAGGTTTAATTAATCCTGTGACAGGGATGCGTTTTGTTAAATCATCTGATGTGGATGTTTTGTTGCCGTTTGCGAAAAATCATTATCAAGCGTTGGAGCGTTTTTTTAAGCAGTCGTTTTATATAAAAAAGCCAATGCTGCGGCTTTTAAAAAATAATAAGGAAATAGAAAATGCGCGAAAACGGCTTGATAACCCTGATTATGCGACTTATTTGAGTGGGATTGTCGAAAATGAAAAATTTGGGATGGTATTGGAGCAACAGCAAACCGCTTATTTATTGATCGTGAGATTATTGGTCGCGTTAAAGCAATTTTTTATCAGTCGCCAATGTTATCAGCAAGCTAGTTTAGATTATAAAGAGATAAAATTAAGCGAGTTTGTGAGTTATCAGGCGATTAAGGCAAAGCAACTTATTTTTTGCGAGGGATATTTAGCACGAGATAACCCGTGGTTTTCTTATTTGCCGTTTCAATTAGTGAAAGGGGAGATTTTGACATTGCAGCATCAGCAAGTGCCATCCAGTTTTTTATTGAATTATGGACACTGGATGATTCCTTTAGATGATTTTAATTTTCGTACGGGCGCAACTTTTGACCGTGAAAATATTAATACTCAGGTTACAGAAAGTGGTAGGGATGAGTTATTAACGAGTTTGAAAGTCATCATGCCAGAACTTGCTCAAGCTGAATTCATTAAGCAGCAAGCAAATGTGCGTCCTTGTACTTTGGATAAACAGCCTTTTATTGGTTTGCATCCGCGTTATTCTCAGTTGGCAATTTTTAACGGTTTTGGTGCGAAAGGAAGTTTGCAGATTCCTTATTATGCTCAACAATTTGTTGATTTTTTATCTAAAAAACAAAATTTATCAGCAAAGGTTGATATTCAGCGCATGGAGACACGGCTTCCAGCCGTGCGCGACTAAAAGTCGCGGTTCCAGTTTAGCTGATAACAAGTGTTGCCATTGTCTGAAAAAACATCAGCACTTACCCATAAATCTGCGATAGCGACTAATTTATCATCAAAATAAAGCAAAGGAATTTTCTCTCTTTCCCATGGAGGAATACTTGCTTCCTGATATAAATTTTTTAAGGAATGATGACCTTTGCGATTTGATAAGGCTATTTTTTCACCGCCAGTTCTATATCTAACACTTATGCTTGAAGATTCCCATAAACTGACAGGAATCCCATTATTTGAAATAAAACGCTGTAGCGTTCCGTTGTTTTTTAAGTCTAATCGTTCGTTCGTATGTTCCCATACTTGAGAGTCAAGCGTGGGTAATCTTTGCGTTTGAGTTAAGCAATAAAGTTTATTTTGATAACGGCGAATGCTGCAATCGCTGCGTTTTAATTCAGGGTTCGCGCTTGGTTTCGCATGAATAACCTGCTCGAATAAGCGTTCGATGAAATCAACACTCGGCATTTTTAAATTAAAATGCGCAAACCATTGGCGGATGACTAGCTGTTGTTTTGCGGCTTCCAGCGATAATAAACCGCTAATAGATAAACTGTTATCAAGATTGATTGACTTATCGAGTAAATTTATCGCTAATTCGCTTAATAAGCTTTGAGCAGTGGCACAGTGTTTCGCACTACGAGCGACAGTTTTATCTAAAGCCTGCCAATGCGTTTTTAAGGTGGGAATAATCTGATTACGCAGGAAATTACGCTCAAAATCATCGCATTGATTACTGGGGTCTTCTATCCAATTTAATTGCTGATTAATCGCATAATCTTTTATTGCTTGTTGCGAGCAATCAAGCAAAGGTCTTAATAATTTACCCTGACCGAAGCTTGATATTTCCGCCATCGCAGAAAGTCCTTGCACGCCTGCGCCACGAAATAATTGTAATAATACCGTTTCTAATTGGTCTTCACGGTGTTGAGCAACACATAAAACATCACCCTCATTAAGTAATGCTTTTAAGGCTTGATAACGAGCATCGCGTGCGCCTTCTTCTGGACTTTTGCCTTTATGAACGGCATTTACGTGTAAGAGTTTGAAAGGGATATTTAATTGTTGCGCCTGTTGCTGACAATGAACTGCCCAATCATCAGCAATTTTTTGCAAACCATGATGAACATAAACCGCAGTGAGTTTGTTTTTTATCTGGGGATTAAGGCTGCATATATGCAGTAATACATGAGAATCTAAACCGCCACTATAAGCAATATAAATATGTCGAGCAGCGTTGATTCGTGCCAGACAAACTGTTGAGAGTTGCACGACTAAGACTTAAAGTTATCTTCATGATGCTCAATTTCATCAAATTCAGCTTCATGTTCCGCATCACTCATACCCGCTTCATAACGTGATTTAGGAATAAAAAATCTGGAAAATAACAATCCTGATTCAAATAATAACCAAATCGGTACAGCTAGTAAGGTTTGAGAAATCGCATCAGGGGGTGTTAAAAACATTCCAATAATAAATGCCGCAACAATAATAT
Organism: Methylococcaceae bacterium; assembly: GCA_013138855.1. Lineage (GTDB taxonomy): Bacteria > Pseudomonadota > Gammaproteobacteria > Methylococcales > Methylomonadaceae > WTBX01. The sequence goes on along the minus strand of WTBX01000343.1, from coordinate 7,870 downwards.
AAGGGCGTTTTTCAGCAAGACTTTTAGGCGTGGTTAGCCCTGTCCAGATTAAAACAATGGTGATAATGGGGACTTCAAAAGTTATCCCAAACGCGAAAAATATTGTTAATACAAAATCTAAATATTTTGTAATATCAGTCATTACCGCAACACCCTCAGGTGCGGCAGCGGTTAAAAATCCGAAGACTAGGGGAAATACAACAAAATAAGCGAAAGCAACGCCCAAATAAAATAAGAACGTACTCGCCACTAATAATGGCAAAATCATTTTGCGTTCATGCTTATATAAACCTGGAGCGACAAATGCCCAAAATTGATAAAGAATGACAGGAACAGCGATAAAAGCGGAAACAACTAAGGCGAGTTTAAACGGCGTAAAAAATGGCGAGGCGACATCAATCGCAATCATGGTGCTGTTTTCAGGCATGTGTTGTAACAATGGCACTGAAAGCAGAGTGTAAATTTCGTTAGCGAAGGGGGCTAAACCTAGGAATATCAGCACTACCACTAAGACTACTTTAAGTAGACGGTTGCGTAATTCGATTAGATGGGAAATAAACGGTTGTTCTTGATGCGGGTCATGAGTCATTGAGCGTTTTTATCCTGAGCGGATTGCTCTTTATCCAGTTGTATAAACGCCTCTTTTGCTACTTCGGTAGCCTCTGAGGTTTCATTCATTACTTCTTGCTGGAGGTTTTGCATTTCAACTTGCTGCTGCTCAAGAATTTGGCGCATTTCTTCAGCATGAAATTCCTGATTAATTTCAGTTTTTACCGCAGCCATCGTATGTCGGGCTTTGCCTACCCAAAAACCTGCAATACGCGCAGCTTTCGGCAATCGTTCAGGGCCTATTACCAATAAGCTGACTAAACCAACTAAACAAAGCTCCCAAAAACCAATATCAAACATAATCGTTATTTAGTTTGTTCTTTAGATTCAGACTTCACTTCACCGTCAATAGTGTTGCCTTCCTCTTCGGTGATTTTGGTATCGTTTTCGCCATCTTTCATAGCAGAACGAAAACCTTTAATCGCGCCACCCAAGTCGCCACCTAAATTACGCAGACGTTTAGTGCCAAACAGTACGACGACAATGGCTAAAATGATTAATAATTGTACAGGACTGATGCCCATGTTTTACTCCAGCTTTATTTAGTACGTTGAGCTTTTTCTTCCAAGCCCGATAATCCAAAACGACGTTGTAATTCGTTGAGTACATCATCAGGATGTAAATCTTGTTGTGCCAATAACACCATGCAATGAAACCACAAGTCCGCAGTTTCATAGATAATTTGTTCTTTGTTGCCGTCTTTAGCCGCAATGACTGTTTCTGTGGCTTCTTCACCGATTTTTTTTAAAATCGTGTCTAAGCCTTTATTATAAAGACTAGCGACATAGGATTTGTCAGCGGGTTGTTGTTTGCGTTGTTCTAGGACTTCGGCGAGTTGGGTGAGAGTATTATTCATTATTCAAGGTTCTATATTTCCAGTAATTTGGTTCTCTGTGCAGATTTGCGATTGCAATAATAAACACTTCTTTTTCAGAAATTTGATAAACAATGCCATAAGGAAAACGTTTGACTAAGCAGCGTCGAATGTTGCCTTCGATGATTTGCCAAGCTTCTGGGTTACGTCTAATGCTTTGAATTGCAGCATGAATCTCGCGGATAAACTTTTTTTCTAAATTAGGTTTTTGCTGTTGATAATAATCATAGCCATCGTCTAATTCAGCTTCTGCGCGTGAATGAAATTTTATTTCCATTCGAGTCCATATTTGGCAAAGACTTCTTTTGCACTACGCGTTTTAGCCTGTCCTGATTCGTATTCTTTAATGCGCTTGTTGATTTCTTCTAACCATTTATCACTCAAAGCTGGTTCGCTTTCGTGAAGGCTTTCAAAAACCTTTTCAGCAAAGTTTGCTCTGGCAACAAGCGGAAGTTTCAATACTTCATTAAAAAGCTGTTGTTCTAACATAATATGACCTAAATTAATTCGGGAAAAATTAGATGAGGGAATATATTTTATTCTAAAATACCAAACATCACTGCAAAAAGCTTTTCTAAATCAGAGGGAATTAAAAAAGCGTCAATATCCTTTTTAATAATTTTATTTTTTCTATCAAGCACACCAAATCGCCACATATCCCCCATCGTTACCGCGCCATATAATAAGTTATTTTTATTATCTGACATGTAGCTTTCTATGGCTATCATCTCTACTGCTAATTGCGTAAATCCCTTATCGACTTCTGAATTTTTAGCTTCAATCACAATAAATTCTTGTGAAGAGTGAATTAAATAATCAATGCTGCCTTTTAAGCGTTCGCTGACATTCACGGTATATTCAACATCTATTTCTATGTCGATATAATCCAGCAATTCTAACAGCAAAGGAGAGACAAAAAACTCTCTCTTAATTTGTCGCAATTAAGCGTGTTGATTTGTTTTTTAGGTAATTCTAGTTTTTCAAGCCTAAACGCATAACCTAGCTCTGCTAAGATGTCCCGTGTTGAGTAAGGCAGTTTGAAATAATCTGAAAAAGTATAGGTTTTATTTTCTTCCAGAATTGTTTTTTTCATAATTTAATTATTTATAAATCTCATCAGGATTTTTTAAAACAGGTTCAACGGTTTGCCATTGTCCATCAATTAATTGTCGATAAAAACAACTTTCACGTCCTGTATGACAAGCAATACCGCCTTGTTGTTCAATTTCTAACAATATCACATCTTCATCACAATCAAGTTGAATGTTGACGACTTTTTGCTGATGCCCTGACTCTTCGCCTTTACGCCATAATCTATTGCGTGAACGTGACCAATAAACGGCATAACCTGTTTCAGCCGTTAAGGCTAAGGATTCTCGGTTCATCCATGCAAACATAACTACTCTGCCAGTGCCTGTTTGTTGTGCAATCACAGGCACTAGGCCATCTTCTGTCCAGCTGATTTCATCTAGCCAATTCATTTTTTTGTTATATAGTCGCGTAAAAGTTGATTAATAGACTCTTTATAATTGGATTCATGAGATTTAAACCATGCTAAAACGTCAGCATCAATTTTAATATTCTCTTCTTCAATTAAAATAGTAGGAGCATTAGGGAGGCGAACTCTTAAATTTTTTCGAGACTTAGATAAAGTTGGCGTATCAGAATAATCAATTTCATTATCATCACGTCTTGATAATCTATCCCAGTCAGTTTGTGTGTCGGTAGTAGTCTTTGCGTTCATCTTTATTTGCCTGCCGTACTGAAATAAAACGAATAATTGAACCATTTTGTCGTTCACAATAAACGGCAAAAACTTCATAACTTTGAATTAGACCTATTGCGTTGAAACGAGTTTCTCCATGCTCAATTAAAGAGCTATCTTGCTCCCATTCTAATAAAGGGTGATTAAAAATATCAACTGCATCTTGAAAATCAATACCATGTTTTTCAATATTTATTTTATTTTTAACTTCATCCCATTCAAATTGCATAACTTTTATTCAATCTACCGAGTGAAAACGAAACAAAAACAAAAAACAAAAGGTCATTGTCCAGCTCGAACAAGACGAACAGCGTAGTTGTAGCTATTATAACCACAGTCGTCACAACCATAGGTAAAGCTTACGAACCATGCGCGACTACTTCTATTATAGTTAGCATTGGGCGAGGACGACCAAAACCAACTAGATGGTGTGTTAGGAAATATAGTTTGTTTAATTGTTGGCTTTTGATAAGCTCCACTATTCTCACTATCACAGCCCCAGTCGCCTTCACTTTTTATATCATCATATCCATCTTCTTTATAATGAATTTTCTTGCCATTAGAACAATACACTAAAGTATTTAATTCTTTTATTGTAGGTAAATGCCAATCACTATAACCCGCATAACTGAAATCAGCAGCGATATTTAAAGCTTGTTGCCAGTTATATTTCACAACCTTACCTTTACAACTAGGGCTATCCAAATTCTGCCCTAAAGAACAGCGCATCCACATTAAACCTGTGACAGTATCTTTAACCAAACTGCCTTTCACTAAATAACGCTCTGCTGTTTGCCTGTTCTCGTTCTTTTTATCCGATTTTGATTTTTCTTGGTAGCTAAGATTTATTCGTTGCTGTTTTTCTTCCCTCTCAATTTTACTTGTTCGCTCATCTAATGCTTGTTGTAATTTCTCTTCCGCTTCTCGCTTTGCTTGTTGTCGAGCTTCAAGGGTTAATTGAGCTAACTGCTGTTGCATTTTTTCCTGAGTTTACGCTTCTATTTGAGCCGTTAATTCTTCTAGCGTAGGCTGTTTCTCTATCTCACAATCATCATTAACACGCTCACGCGCTAACTTTTCAAACTGCCCCTGCGGATATTTTTGTAAATACAAACAATAATCTTGTGCTTGATTGCTGCGTTCGGCACTCGTCCAAAAGGTGATTTCAACTTCTGTGTCTACAGGCTCAGTTCTTAAATCATCAATAATATCTTTAACCAGATAAATAAAACCTAATAATGCAACAATCGCTATTGATGCAATTACTACAGGGTGTTGCACACCATTGTTTTCGCTATTTTGATGTTGTTGCATAGAAGGCAACACTACACCACCTGCACTAATTACAAATAATAGAACTGAAAAAAATAGTTTAGCTGTTAGCAATGAGGCACCTATAATTTTAAATTATTGTGAAACTCTTCTTTTAGTTTAACTACGGATGGTCATTTTCTATTTTTATCGACTCTAAATATAAGGTATCAGGACAAATATCTTGTTCATTTGTCCATGCAACAGTATCTCCAACAATCGTTACTTGATTAAAATAATGTACATTTTGTAATTCTCTAAAAACACCAAAATTAAGCAAAGGCTTACAGTCATAAACACCTATTTCATCATTAGTAAATTTAATGAGTAACTGATAATCATTGAGAGGATTTACAGAGCTAACACGAGGATTCATCGTTTAACGCAGAGGATCAATTTTATAAGGATGCTCACCTGAAACCGCAAGCTCCCAATCTGCCATTAATTCATCTTTATGCAATTCAACCCAAGCTTGCAAAAGTTTCATTTTAGCTTTTGGAATACTGCCCTCTAAAACATCACCTTCTGGGATAGAAATAACAACTTCATCACCTTGATACTTAACATGAATATGTGGCAACTTATGCTGTTTATTATCCATGAAATACATATAGATAATGAGTCCATAAAACATAGAAATACTTGGCATAATTATAATCTCACCTCAATCCCACGCGCTTGCATGTGTTTTTTTGCTTCTTCAACGCTGTATTCTGCAAAATGAAAAATACTTGCGGCTAACACAGCATCGGCTTTACCTTTAATAACACCATCGGCTAAATGGTCTAAATTACCCACACCGCCTGAAGCAATCACAGGAACGGAAACTGCTTCGCTTACCGCACGAGTCAATTCTAAATCAAAACCAATTTTAGTACCGTCTCTGTCCATGCTGGTTAATAAAATTTCACCTGCGCCAAAATCGACCATTTTTTTAGCCCATTCGACTGCATCTATGCCAGTGCCTTTGCGACCACCATGTGTGAAAATTTCCCAGCGATTTTCTTCACCTTCTGCGCTAACTTTTTTAGCGTCAATGGCAACCACGATACATTGCGAGCCAAAACGCTCAGAAGCTTCTTTGACAAATTCAGGACGTTTTACTGCTGCACTGTTAATGCCGACTTTATCCGCGCCAGCATTTAACATACGACGAATATCATCTAAAACACGAATGCCGCCACCGACAGTTAAGGGAATAAAAACTTCGCTGGCAACTTGTTCTACGACATGAACAATGGTGTCCCTATCGTGATGGGTAGCTGTTATATCTAAAAAGGTAATTTCATCCGCGCCTTCACGATCATAACGTCTGGCGACTTCTACAGGGTCGCCTGCGTCGCGAATATCAACAAATTTAACGCCTTTAACAACACGTCCGTTATCAACATCAAGACAGGGAATTATACGTTTGGCTAGACTCATATTTTATGTTCCAATATTTTAAATTTTAAATCCTTATCCGCGCATATAAAAGTGCTAAAACTGTTGTCTTCCGAATATCGTTTAATCAATAACCCTATAATAATCTTATTATCAGTATCAATAAGGTTAATAACCTGTTGTTTGGTTAATTCACCATCCTTGATATTATTAATGATTTTATATCCAATAGACTGTTTTTTATCTTTATATAATTGATTAATTTGTTTAGGGGTTAAATCAGGATTCGTTGCAATTTGCTCTTTATCTCTTATTCGCTCACTATTTACCATTTCATCAATAGTATAAAGGCTTAGAGTAAAAATATTTCTACGAGTTTCAGTTTCAGTTGTCATTCTAAGAGCATCAATAAGCGTATCTAATGCTTGACCTATTGTTGGATATTCCCAAGATTTTTTTGCCACCAGATTAACAATAAATGAAGTAGGCGTTATATCTGGATAAGCTTCATCAAAAGTCAATTCGTTATAAATATAGTTATCATGACTACAGTTATTCATAAAAGTATTTAAGTTGTTTTTTAACTCTTCTATATCCATTTTTCTATCCAGTGTAATAAACCATCTTCGTGATATAGTAATCTAATTAATTCCTGCACATCAGTTGATATTTGAAAATTTAATGAATAACGAACCTGCTCATTCCAGATACATTTTTTATTTCCTTGAAATAATTTTGTAATGGTTTTATCTAGTATTTCACCTTCATCACTAGCCTTAACATCATCAAGTTCTAGGTGCAAACCGCTAAATACTAGTAATGCTGAAATATCATGAGTCTGCACAGCTTTTTTAATTTCACCGATACCACTAATTTTACAATTTTTTCCATCAAACAAATCATCAACTTGGAAATGTTTGCAAATTTTAGCTTTTAGCATGAGTTCAATGCTATAACCTGCAAGGTAAAATGCGCCATCGTATTTACCAGCTTGGCATAAGATGTCAGCTTCTTCTAAGCGAAGGTAAGCAAGTTTTCTTATTTCATCAGGTGTTTTCATGAATAAGACTTAGCAATTTTTTCCGCTTCAACAAAGTCCAACGTACCTTCATAAATCGCTCGCCCAGTAATTGCACCCATAATACCTTCATCCGCTACTTTACCTAAGGCATGAATATCATCCATATTAGCAATGCCGCCTGAGGCAATCACAGGGATTTGAATGGAGCTGGCTAATTTAGCTGTGGCTTCAACATTGACACCTTGCATCATGCCATCACGCGAAATGTCAGTGTAGATAATCGCTTCGACACCATCGGATTCAAATTGTTGCGCTAAATCAATTACGTCATGATTTGATAGTTTTGACCAACCATCTATCGCTACTTTGCCATCTTTAGCATCCAAGCCAATAATGATATGACCAGGAAACTCTACCGCAACATCAGCAACAAAGTGTGGCGCACTGACAGCTTTAGTGCCAATAATCACATATTGCACTCCTGCATTTAAATAGCCTTGAATAGGTTCTTCATCACGAATACCGCCGCCAATTTGTACAGGTACATCAGGATAAGCTTTAACAATACGATGAATTACATCAGCATTTTTGGGTTTGCCTGCAAAAGCACCGTCTAAGTCAACTAAATGAATACGTCTTGCACCTGCTTCAACCCAGCGTCCAGCGACAGCGACAGGATCATCTGAGAATACGGTATCATCATCCATGCGTCCTTGACGTAAGCGAACACATTTTCCTTCTTTTAAATCAATAGCGGGGATTAGTAACATGATAATTATTTTTTTAGCTAAGGGTTATTTAATAAAGAGTTAATTGTTTTACCTTAAAAAGGATTTGTTGCTTAAAAATAAGCTTATTTGAATTGTTGAGCGATATAGCCAATCCTATCGACAATATCTGCAATATG
>WTBX01000143.1 GCA_013138855.1 Methylococcaceae bacterium | reverse complement strand
TCAGAACAAAAACGCATTGTTGCGATGCTGGATGAAGTCTTTGTAGGAATTAGCCTAGCGGTTGCTAATGCCGAGAAAAACCTCGCTAATGCGCGTGAGTTATTTGAAAGTTATCTTAATAATGTTTTTACTCAGAAGAGTAACGGTTGGGAAAAGACAGAATTAGGAAATATTATAAAAGTCTTAACGGATTATCATGCAAATGGAAGTTATAAGGTACTGAAGCAACATGTTGAGTTGAAAGGGACAGAAGATTTTGCTTGGATGGTTAGAAGTACTGATTTTGAAAAGAATTTTAAAAATGATAAACGATATATATCAGAGTCAGCATATAATTATTTAAAAAAGAGTCAATTATTTGGTGGTGAAATAATCATGAGTAAAATAGGAAATGCAGGTAAGGTCTATTTTATGCCAGATATTGATAGGCCTTGTTCATTAGCGATGAATCTTTTTTTAATCCGTCTTGATGATAAAAAGGTTAGCAATGAATATGTATATCGCTACCTAAATTCCAAGAGTGGAAAAGCTCAAATTACCCCAATGTTGAAAGGTGCTGCAACTCAAACAATCACAAAAGATAATGTTCGCAAGATACTTATACCTTTACCTGTCAAGAGTCTTCAAATTAAATTTCTTGGGGAATTAGAATTATTAGAAAATCAAATAAATAAGCTCGAAACCATCTACCAACAAAAACTCACCGCCCTAAACGAACTAAAACAATCCATACTTCAAGAGCAGTTATCAATTGATAAATAATAACTAACAATTGATAATTAACCCTTATCAATTGAACAATGCGCGGGAAAAAACATGCAAGCCATAGAATTTGAAGCCCACTTAAAAAATGGAATGATTCAATTACCGAATCTTTACAACCATTGGCATGAAGGCAAAAAAGTAAAAGTCATCGTTTTAGATAACGAAGAAGAAAAGAGTGATTTACAACCAACAACACAAAACATAAACCGCCACGCAGGAAAAATCACCCTAACGCAAGACCCTTTAGAATATCAAGCCGCCATGCGAGATGAATGGGCATGAAAATTGTTTTAGACACCAATGCCATTTTATATTTTTTAGCAGGGCGTTTGCGTGAACCTCTGCCACAAGCCCAATTTTATATCTCAGTCATCACCGAAATAGAATTATTATCTTACCCCTTACTAAGCCTTGAAGATGAAGCAGAAATTAATGATTTTTTAACCGATGTCACTATTATCGAGCTAACCACAGAAATCAAACAAGCAACCATTAAACTACGCCGTAAAAATCGTTTAAAGCTTCCAGATGCAATGATTGTGGCAACAGCAAGCCATTTAAAGGCAGAACTTTTAACCAATGATATTAAATTATTAAAAATACCTGACCTACCGATAAGAGCGTTGCAATTAATTGATAATTAACTATTAATCATTTAGGCTGTACGATAGAGTCACGAGGTTTAATCATGCAAACTTATTCATTTACCGAAGCAAGACAAAACCTAGCATCCGTACTCGATGAAGCTAATAAAAAAGGTGGCGTGAGAATTAATCGCAGCGACGGACAAGCCTTTATATTAAAACCCGTACCCATTACAGGCTCACCGCTAGATATTAAAGGAATCTATACAGACATATCTACAGACGAAATTGTCGATATTATTAGCGAAAGTCGAGAGCGTTTTTAATGGATTCTGCACAAAATACAGAAAACTATTTTTAATTAAAAACAGGAAATACCATGCAACTTTCCACCCATATCAAACCTCTCAGCTATCTTCAAAACCATTCGGCTGAACTACTTGAAAATCTAAATACAACCCATCAGCCAATGGTCATTACTAAAAATGGTGAAGCCGCAATGGTTGTGCAATCCGTCATCGACTACGAACAAACACAAGAAACACTCGCACTCTTAAAACTACTCGCACAAAGCCAAAAAGCCGTCAGCGAAAACAAAACCATCAACAGCACCGAAGCATTTTCACAACTTCGTCAACGACGTGGCTTATAAATGCAAACTAAAATCGTTTTAACGGATGTTGCCTTATCCGATCTATTCAACATTAATGATTATTTCTTGCAAACAGTCAGCGATAAAAAAGCCAGCGAAATTATCAACAGTTTGGAAAATGCAGTAAATAGCCTTGCAGAATTTCCTGAACGCGGTAGCTACCCTAAAGAATTATTAACTTTAGGCATTCGACAATATCGACAAATTATCGTAAAACCTTATCGGATTATCTATGAAGTTTTTCCTGAAAAAATAATAGTTCATGCTGTTTTAGATGGTCGCCGAGATATACAAACATTATTCACACAAAGACTATTAAATTAATTAACAACTCTCCATTAAAAATGAATGAAGCAGAAACCCGTGCCGAATTAATTGACCCCGCTCTTAGAGCATCAGGATGGGGTGTAGTCGAAGCCAGTCGCATTAGGCGTGAAGTAATTTCACAAGGTCGGCTTATTGGCGGCGGCAAACGCAGCAAAACCGATATTGCAGATTATGTGCTGGTTTATAAAGGTCAAAAACTCGCGGTGATTGAAGCCAAAAAAATCAGCTTATCAATCACCGAAGGACTCGCACAAGCTAAACGCTATGCCGAAAGACTGCAAACCCGCTTCGCTTATTCAACCAATGGGAAGGGTATTTATCAGGTTGATATGAAGACAGGTGAAGAGGGCAATATTAAAAACTATCCTTCTCCCGATGAACTATGGCAACAGGTCTTCACAGCACAAACGGACATCCAAAATAAATGGCGTGAACAATTTGCCACGATTCCGTTTGAAGATAAAAGCGGGAGCTGGCAAGCGCGTTATTATCAACATAATGCCATCAATAAAGCCTTAGAAGCCATCGGAACAGGTCAACAGCCCATTCTACTCACACTGGCGACAGGCACGGGAAAAACTTGCATCGCTTTTCAACTGGCATGGAAACTATTTCATAGCCGCTGGACGTTAAAAAGTCATGATAAACAAACAGAATTTAAACGCCGCCCCCGTATTTTATTTCTTGCCGACCGTAACATTCTCGCCAATCAAGCCTTTAACGATTTTTCAGCCTTTGCAGAAGACGCGCTGCTTAGAATTTCACCCGATGAAATCCGTAAAAAAGGTCAAGTTCCAAAAAACGGTTCAATCTTTTTCACCATCTTCCAAACCTTTATGTCTGGAAAAGATGAAGACGAAAGACCCGCGCCTTATTTTGGCGCGTATGCATCCGACTTTTTTGATTTTATTATCATAGATGAGTGTCATCGCGGTGGCGCGAAAGATGAAAGCGAATGGCGCGGAATTTTAGAATACTTCTCGCCTGCGGTTCAATTAGGACTAACCGCAACCCCTAAGCGTAAAATTAATGCGGATACTTATGATTATTTTGGCGAGCCTGTCTATATCTATTCCTTAAAAGAAGGCATTAATGAGGGTTATTTAACCCCGTTTAGAGTCCAGCAAATTGGCACGACAATAGATGAATACAGCTATAGCCATGATGATAGCGTATTGGAAGGCGAAGTCGATGAGACTAAAATCTACAGCGAAAAAGATTTTAATCGAAAGATTAATATTGAAGCGCGTGAGGCTTATCGGGTTAAAACCTTTATGGATGGCATCAATCAAAATGAAAAAACGCTAGTTTTTTGTGCCACGCAAGCACACGCCGCTCAAGTCCGCGATTTAATCAATCAATATAAACACGGCAGTAATCCAAATTACTGTGTGCGCGTGACGGCTAATGATGGCAAAGAAGGTGAACGCTGGTTGGAGACTTTTCAAGATAACGAAAAAACTATTCCCACCATTCTTACCAGCTCCCAAAAACTATCAACAGGCGTTGATGCGCGGAATATTCGCAATATTGTATTAATGCGTCCTGTCACTTCGATGATTGAATTTAAACAAATTATCGGACGTGGCACGCGATTGTTTGAAGGCAAAGACTATTTTACGATTTATGACTTTGTTAAAGCCTCGGAACTATTCCGCGATGATGATTGGGACGGTGAACCTTTAGAAGCTGATGCCTGTAAACGTTGCGCTCAAACGCCGTGTGTTTGTGTGAAAGAGCCGCAAGCGTGTTATGAATGTCAACTAATCCCTTGTGAATGCGAAGCTGAAGCTTGCGCTGAATGTGGCGAATTGCCATGTATTTGCGAAAAGCCTGCGATGCTAAAATTAAAACTCGCCGATGGTAAGGCGCGAAACATACGACATCTTAGTGCGGTGTCATTTTGGAGTCCTGATGGACAACCTATTTCTGCAACGCAATTTATTGAAAATCTCTATGGTGAATTACCAGCCCTGTTTGACAATGAAGATAAATTAATCGAATTATGGAAAAGCCCTGATACACGCAAGGCGTTATTGGCAGCCTTAGAAGAAAAAGGTTTTGGCTTAGAGCCATTGATTGCAGTTAAACAATTAATCAATGCTGAAAATAGTGATTTATTTGATGTACTGGCTTATATTGCTTTCACGTCCGCACCGATTAGCAGAGCCGAACGAGTGAGCCATCATAAAACGCGAATCTTGGAATCTTATACATCAGCACAACAGCAATTCATTGATTTTGTATTAGAGCATTATATTACTGATGGCGTTAGCGAATTGGAGCAAGATAAATTGCCCGATTTACTGGAATTAAAATATCAATCTGTTAGCGACGCGGTGAATCAATTAGGGAAAGTAACAGAAATACGTGATATTTTTGTTGGTTTTCAAGCACAGCTTTATGCAAGAGCAGAATCAACAGAATATTAAAAATTAACAGCACTAAATATCAAAGAGTTTATTTTTCTCGTTGCCAAACTCTGTTTGGGAACGCATATCGACAGTAAGTGTTCAGTCCCCCTCTTAAAAAAAGAGGGGTTAGGGGAGATTTTATTAACTAAATCCCCCTCAATCCCCCTTTTCCAAAGGGGGAGGTGAATACTTACTATCGACAAGCTCTGCTTGGAGTTTTTAGAGTTATCCATCAAGCGGAGCTTGATAATAGGCATTCCCAAACAGAGTTTGGG
>WTBX01000185.1 GCA_013138855.1 Methylococcaceae bacterium | reverse complement strand
GGAAATAAGTTTTTAGTTTTGAAATTTCATTTTTTGTTTCATGCTCAATTAATCTTGGGCTTTTCCATATATAATCCGAAATATTATTAAATTCAAAATAAGCTCTGTTAGCTATTTCTGTATATTTATTTTCCATTACTTGTACCTACCTATTTATTATAATGCTGATAACAGGATAATTATCCCTTAACACAAACAACTTGCTTCAAAGTATAAACAATTTCAACCAAATCACTTTGCGCTTCCATCACCGCTTCAAGCGGTTTATAAGCCGATGGCGTTTCATCAATCACATCTTTATCTTTACGGCATTCAACATCTTTAGTTGCCTCAATATGCTCTTCTAAAGACACTTGCTTTTTAGCCGCAGTGCGAGACATTACCCGCCCTGCCCCATGCGAACAACTGCAAAAACTATCTTCATTTCCAAGCCCGCGAACAATAAACGATTTAGCCCCCATACTCCCCGGAATAATACCCATATCCCCTTTACCCGCTCGTACCGCACCTTTACGCGTGACGATAATATCTTCATCAAAATGCTTCTCAAAACTCACATAATTATGATGACAATTCACCGCTTCCACTCGCGCTTCAAAAGGAATATCAATACAACTTTTCAAAGCCACTAAAACACGACTCATCATAGTTTCACGATTAATCGCCGCATAAGATTGCGCCCAATGCACCGCCTCCACATAATCATCAAAATGCTGAGAACCTTTAGGTAAATACGCTAAATCTTTATCAGGCAAATGAATAAACCAACGCTCCATTTCTTTTTTCGCCAATTCAATAAAATGCGTCCCAATACGATTCCCGACACCACGAGAACCACTGTGCAACATCACCCAAACCGCGTTATGCTCATCTAAACACAACTCAATAAAATGATTACCTGTGCCTAAAGTCCCTAAATGATGCGCATTATTAGTATTTTTTAACACAGGATGTTTTTCACACAAATAATCAAACTCATTTGATAATTTCCCCCAACCCATCACAACATCTTCGGGTAAGTTCGCCCATGAACCACGATCAACACTTCCTCGACGTAAACGTTTAGAGCGACCATGCGGCACGGCTATTTCAATTTTATTGCGAATATCGTGCAAATTGTCAGGCAATTGCGAGGCATTTAAACTGGTTTTCACCGCCATCATCCCACAACCAATATCAACACCCACCGCCGCAGGAATAATGGCATTTAAGGTAGGAACAACACTACCAATCGTCGCACCTTTTCCTAAATGCACATCAGGCATCGCTGCCACCCATTTATAAATAAACGGCAGCTTGGAAATATTGATTAATTGTTGTCTAGCTTGCTCTTCAAACGCAACACCGCGTGTCCATGATTTAATGGGAACACCTGCATCGTCTTTAGTGACTTCATAGTTGTAAGTTGTCATTTTGTTACTCCATTGATGAATGACAGGCTTTTATTAACGTAAAAAGCTAACAATTGAACGTAAAATAAAAAACTAACAACAATTTATAACGTTTCAACTTTACGCAAAGAGCTGCTAGGTTTATATTCAATTAACATATATTCAACGGTTAAACGTTAAAAGCCTCACATTAACTATTGCAAGGTAAATGCCAGCTTTAAAAAACAAATTAAACTGTTTATTATCAATGATTTACAAAAAGTACTCAGCAATATAAAAATTAATCACTGTTTTATACTATCTTTTAAGATAGCTAACTATCCAGATAGATATATAGGAATAATAAAATGCAACCACTTTATTTCCATGTCATTGAACAAATTTGCGCGGAAAAAAACTATCAGTTTAAAAATCTGGATACTTTTTCTGGAATACTCGGAGAAATCCGTCACGGTGACAAATCCATTTTGATTGGCGATTCCCAATACCCATTAAATAGCCATACAGCGGTAATGACCTCTACCGATAAAGCTTTAATGTATCTGGCCTTGGAAAATGCGGCGGTTAAAATTCCACATGGAAATTATTTTTTTATTTCGCCACATGCTCGTGACAAACGCGCCGATGGCAAAGAATTAATGGATGCCATTCATTATGCTAATGACAGAGGCTACCCTCAATTTGTTAAGCCAATTAATAGCTATTCAGGAGATTTTGCAACTGTCATTAATAGTGAAGCGGAACTATTACCGCATTTACAAAAAACGTCGGAAAAATACCATGCCGTCATTATCCAAGAACCCATTTTTCAACAAGAACATCGTCTATTTATCATGGATGGTAAGGCATGGTTTTCTTATGATAAAAAGCGTGCAGAATTAATAGGCGATGGAGAATCAACGATTGAGCAATTACTAGAGACTTTTTTAGACCAGCGCAAACAACAATACAAAGACAATAGCTATCGTCTAAATCAACGCTTTATTAACGAAACTTTAACGAAAAAAAACTTAAGTTACGATTCAGTACTTGCTGCTGACAAGGTACTTTCCATATCACCAAACGCCAACCCTAACTGTGGCGGTTTTATCAATAATTTTACCACGACCATCCCGCCAGAATGTACTGAATGGGGCGTTAAAATAGCTAAAATAATTGGACTTAGAATCTGCGCGATTGATTTTTTCACTCATGACACCATTAATGACAATCCCGAAGATTTTCTTGTGATTGAAGTCAATGGAAACCCTAGTTTAAAAATGGTATGGAGCCTAGGCTATCAATTATTAGTTAAAGCCATTTGGCAATACATCGTAAAAACCTGCTTAAAAGAAGCATGAAAACCGTTGTTTTTAGTCTATTAGGAACCTCTTTAGATTATCGAGGTATCGGCAAAAAACGCTGGCAACGTTGGCGACCGACATTATCTTTATGCCAGCACCCTGATTTAGTAGTTGATAGACTGGAATTATTATTTCAGCCTACTTATCAAGCTATGGCGGATATTTTAAGTGCTGATATTCACAGCGTTTCACCTGAAACCAGCGTCAATAAACATCATATAAAACTAGATGACCCGTGGGATTTTGAAAGCGTTTATGCGCAGTTATTAGATTTTGCACGCAGCTACCCCTTCAAGCCAGAACAAGAACAGTATTTAATTCACATTACGACAGGCACGCATGTTGCCCAAATTTGCCTGTATCTATTGACTGAAGCGCATTATTTACGTGGCCGCTTAATTCAAACCTCTCCCCCCACTAAAAATGATGTTACCGCAAGCTATCAGGTTATTGATTTAGATTTATCTAAATATGACCAGATTGCCTCGCGTTTTTCTAAAGAACACCAGCAAGGACGACATTATTTAAAAGGTGGCATAGAAACACGCAATCAAAACTTTAATCAATTAATTGAACAATTAGAAAAAATCGCTATTCGTTCTCAAGAGCCGATTTTATTAACGGGTGCATCAGGCTCTGGAAAATCACTATTAGCGCGGCGTGTGTATCAACTCAAAAAACAACGTGGTCAGTTTCAAGGTAAATTAATCGAAGTCAATTGCGCCACTTTGCGCGGAGATAATGCCATGTCTGCTTTATTTGGCCATGTTAAAGGTGCATTCACTGGCGCAGTGACACATAGAAAAGGCTTATTAGCAGAAGCAAATAATGGCTTATTATTTTTGGATGAAATAGGTGAATTAGGTTTGGATGAACAGGCGATGTTACTTCATGCGATTGAAGAAAAAACCTTTATGCCGTTTGGCTCAGATAAAGAAATTAGCAGTTCATTTCAATTAATTGCAGGCACTAATCGCAACTTATTTGAGCGCGTTAAACAAGGTTTATTTAGAGAAGATTTACTCGCCAGAATTAATTTATGGACGTATCGTTTACCTTCGCTAATTGAACGTTTAGAAGATTTAGAACCGAATATTGATTATGAACTCGATAAATATGCGCAAAAAACGGGTGATTTTATTAATTTTAATAAAGCCGCCAGAGAACGCTATTTAAGTTTTGCAAAGTCTCCGCAAGCAATATGGGCAACTAATTTTCGAGATTTAAATGCCAGCATTACTCGCATGGCAACCTTAGCCTCAGGTGGGCGTATTGGCATAGAAGACGTTAATGAGGAAATTAGTCGTTTACAGCAAAACTGGCAACATGGTGATGATAATCAAGCATTAATCGAGCTTAAAAATTATATAGATAACGATTTAGATTTATTTGAACAAGTTCAATTATCAGCGGTAATTAAGGTTTGCAAGCAATCTAAAACAGCCGCAGAAGCAGGAAGAACCTTGTTTAATATTAGTCGTCTAAGCAAAAACACCGCAAATGACAGCCACCGACTCAGGCAATTTTTAAATAAGTACGGCTTACTTTTTAACGATTTAATTTAGGGACTCGGCCTCTAGCATTATATAATGAACGGTTATGCGATGGTTTTAGGCTTTTATGCTCTATAACTATTCAATACAATTCCCCATTAGGAGACAAAACAGGTGATTGTGTATGCGCGATAGGCTTATCGTCACGATAACTGATTTAGAAGGTACTAAGCACTTTAATGTGCATCAGATTATTAGAAAAGTTATTTTCGGCATTGTTGTTTTTATTTTACTCATGTTTATCATCGGCTCAATATTCATTACGGTTTTAATGAGTGACGTTGAAATGCTGGAAGAAAAAAGAAATTTACTGAGGCAGGAAAAGCTAAATCATGAAGAAAGTATCAGCACCTTAAATGGACGGATACTCGAAAAGTCGATGGAAATTGAGGTATTTACCGATAAACTCGTTGAAATTGAAAATTTAATTGGCTTAACACCGAATAAAGATAACGAAAACTCGATTGAAAAACGCATTGATTTAGCAAAAATAACATCACTACAAAAAAATCACATGTTAATGAGTATTCCTAATGGCAATCCGCTCATTCTAAAAGGTCAGAAAGTCAAAGAGGCGGGTAAAATTACCGATCATTTTGGCTGGCGAACTCACCCTATTAGACGAACCAAGCGTTTCCATAAAGGCACAGATTTTAGAGCCAAAACAGGCACGCCCGTTTATGCTACGGCAAGTGGTATTGTTGACTACTCAGGGTATCACGGCAAAAATGGCTTTGGAAACTTATTAACCATCGTCCATAACTATGGTTTTAAAAGTTATTATGCCCATTTAAGTAAAATTGACTTTAAAATTGGTGATATAGTCAGTAAAGGTCAACAAATTGCATTAAGTGGTAATACTGGGCTAAGTAGTGGCCCTCATCTTCATTATGAAGTCAGATATATTGGGGTTCCTATAGACCCTATTAATTTTATCAATTGGGATATTGATAATTACGATTCAATCTTTAAAAAAACGGCAGGTATAAAGTGGCACTCATTGGTGGAAATGATAGCAAAAAATCAACAAATAAAGATGCTGGGGCAACCATTATCTCCAGCGGTACCAAAATAAATGGCGATATTGCCATTACTTCGTCATTGCATGTTGATGGGGAAATTGAAGGTACTATTAAATCAAGTAATATAGTAACGATAGGTACTAAAGGCAAAGTACGCGGTGAAATTATTGCTAAAAGTTTTGTGGTTAATGGAAGTTTTGAAGGCTCAGTAGACAGTGATACCGTTGAAATTTTATCTAAAGGTCGCGTTAAAGGTTCATTGCTTTACAGTGAGCTTACTATTGAGAAAGGTGGTAATTTTGAAGGTGAATCAAAGCGTAAAGGCACTACTAGCGAGGCTAATATTACTGAGCTTAAACAAGGACAGCAACCTGCTAAGGCAACAGGTTGACTGACTAGAAAACCCTCTAAAACGTAAGAAAAAGCCACAGAAGAGATAAAATAAACGTTTTACCTTTACTGTGGCGAATTATTGTCAATAACGATTATAGCGAAGAAAGCTCATCAATTGGCCAGCGTGGTTTAGCATAAATTTCTAATGATTCTTGTTGACCAGCCAATAATCGTTGACAGCCTGCATAGGCAATCATTGCGCCATTATCAGTGCAAAATTTTAAGCGCGGAAAATATAACTTAGCCCCTTCTTTTTTAGTCATCTCCTGCAAACTAGCGCGAATTTGTTTGTTTGCACTCACGCCTCCTGCAATCACTAAGCGTTTCAAACCTGTTTGTTGTAAAGCACGACGGCATTTGATGCTAATGGTTTCAGCGGTTGCCATTTGAAATGCATAGGCTATATCGGCTTTATCTTGGTCGGTTTTCTCGGTTTTATTCAGCGTATTCATGGTAAACGTTTTTAAACCACTAAAACTAAAATCTAAACCTGGTCTATCCGTCATTGGACGCGGAAATTTAAAACGCGCTTCACCTTGCTCGGCTAAAGCTGAGACCTTAGGCCCTCCTGGATAACCTAAACCTAGCATTTTTGCGGTCTTATCAAAGGCTTCGCCCGCCGCATCATCTAAAGATTCGCCTAATAATTCATATTGTCCGATACCATCAACACGCACTAATAATGTATGCCCACCTGAAACAAGTAAGGCGACAAAAGGAAACGCTGGCGCATTTTCTTCTAGCATCGGTGCAAGTAAATGCCCTTCCATATGATGTACTGCGATAGCGGGAACTTGCCACGTCCAAGCCAAACTACGCGCGGTGGTTGCACCGACTAATAATGCTCCCATTAAACCAGGCCCTGCGGTATAGGCTATCCCACCAATATCGTCAGAACTTAAGCTAGCCTCTTTTAATGTTTCCTTTATTAAAGGCACTAAGCGGCGTATATGATCGCGTGAGGCGAGTTCTGGGACAACGCCACCGTATTCAGCGTGCATTTTTACTTGACTATAAAGTAAGTCACTCACAATCCCTTTTTCGGAATGATAAATCGCTACACCTGTTTCATCACAGGAAGTTTCTATGCCTAAAACGTACATTATTTTTACTTGTTAGAAATTTAAAGTATAATTGAGGGTTTAGTTTTACCGCTTAAAGCCTGAGCTTTGAGCTAACCACAAATCTTAACACATTTAGGTCATTATAATGCCAGCAGTAAAAGTTAAAGAAAACGAACCATTTGATATTGCGATTCGCCGTTTTAAACGCGCTTGTGAAAAAGCAGGTGTTTTATCGGAAGTCCGTCGTCGTGAATTCTATGAAAAACCAACGGCAGAACGTAAACGTAAAGGGGCTGCTGCCGTTAAACGTCATTTGAAAAAATTGGCTAGAGAGCGTTATGCACTTAAAAACTTACGTCGTGGTCGTCCACAACTGTAATCTACAGGGCTTAAAAAGATGGAATCATTAAAAACTCGTATCAAGGATGATATGAAAGCCTCTATGAGGGCTAAAAATAAAGATAGATTGCTTGTCATTCGTACGATTTTAGCTGCTATCAAGCAAATTGAGGTGGATGAGCGTATTGAATTAGACGAGGCGCGTACCCTTGCTGTGCTAGATAAAATGCTTAAGCAACGCCGCGAATCAATCAAACAGTTTAAAGACGGCGGACGCGATGATTTAATCGCCATTGAAGAAGCGGAAGTCTTAATTATTCAAGACTTTCTACCGCAAGCCTTAACGGATACGGAAATTGAAAGCATGATTGCTGAGGTAATTACTGCGACTGGGGCTGCATCCATTAAAGATATGGGTAAAGTCATGGGGCAGTTAAAGCCTAAAATGCAGGGACGTGCTGATATGTCTGTCGTTAGCGTCAAAATCAAGGCAGCGTTAGCGGTATAAGCCGCTAGCTTATTGATGGCTGGCAGAATTCCGCGTGATTTTATAGATGATCTTTTAGTGCGGGTCGATATTGTCGATTTAATTGACTCGCATGTCCCCTTGAAAAAAACGGGTAGCAATTATGCCGCTCGCTGCCCCTTTCATAACGAAAAATCCCCAAGCTTTTCAGTCAACCGTAAAAAACAGTTTTTTTATTGTTTTGGCTGCGGTGCAGGCGGCAATGCGATTACTTTTTTAATGGATTACTCCCACTTGGAGTTTGTAGAAGCCATTGAAGACCTCGCTACTTTTGTCGGTGTGGATGTACCACGCGAAGAAAGTACTTATAACACTCCAGCAAAACCCGATAATCTAAAAGACCTCTATTCAACCTTGGAGGCTGTCGCTAAATTTTACGCACAGCAATTAAAATCCAATCCCGAAGGTCAACAAGCCATTGCTTATTTAAAAAAACGCGGTCTCAGTGGCATTATTGCCAGAGACTTCATGCTCGGCTACGCGCCTGACGCTTGGGATGAATTAGGGAAACGCTTTAACAAAAAACTTCTGCTTGATGCGGGGTTATTAATCAACAAAGAAAATGGTGGCAGTTATGACCGTTTTCGCGGGCGTTTAATGTTCCCTATTCGAGACAAACGCGGTCGAATCTTAGGCTTTGGCGCGAGAGTTTTAGACGATTCATTACCAAAATATTTAAATTCACCCGAAACCAGTGTTTTTTCCAAAGGCAATGAGGTTTACGGGCTTTGTGAGCTATTGCAAAAAAATAGTAAGCCAGAGCGGGTTTTAATTGTTGAAGGTTATATGGATGTCATTGCCTTGGCACAATTTGGCTTGCACTACGCCGTTGCAACACTAGGAACAGCAACGTCCAGAACCCATTTAGATATTTTATTTCGTTTCGCCTCAGAATTAGTTTTATGTTTCGATGGCGACAATGCAGGCAGAAAAGCGGCATGGCGAGCCGTTGAAACCGCAATGCCAACTTTGCGTGATGGGCGACAAATAAAAATCATGTTATTGCCTCAAAATGAAGACCCAGATTCATTAATTCGCCAAGAGGGACTTGAAATTTTCTCAAAACGCATTATCTCTACACAAACCTTGTCGGATTATTTTTTTGAACACGTAACCAGAAGCCTTGATTTAACCAGTCCTGAAGGTTGCTCACAATTAGCAGCCATAGCAGAACCGCATTTAAATCAAATACCCGAAGGTTTTTTTAAAAAAATAATGCTTTCGAAATTACAAGATCTCTCTAAATTATCGGAACAACAGCTATCTAGCTCACTAGAGAATTCTAAAAAGTTAGCTACACTTAAGTCTAATGCACTAAATCCACGAAAAAAACGTGGCACTAAATTATCAACTGCTAGATTTACGATTGCATTATTGTTACAAAATCCTGAGCTAGCTGAATTAATAATTAGAGAAATACCGAATTGGAAGGGGCTAGATTTTCCTAGCTTAGAGGTATTAGGAAATATTTTACAAACTATTAGCAACAATAAGCCTGCAAACATGGGGGCATTAGTTGAATGCTATAGAAACACTGATAAAGAAAAAATGATTAATACCTTGGCAGCTTATGAACTAGAACTCGACAACACACCTAAAGAAATCATAGGGAAAATGTTCACTGACAGCGTCAATAATCTTATTAAACAAGCAAAAGATGAACTACTAACTAACTTACTGCTTAAAGAAAGCAATCAAAGTCTAAACAGTGAAGAAAAACAGTTATTAATAAAAATGTTAAAATAACAGTTGATACAGTCAACTATTTTTGTGTTATAATTTTCTGTTCAGCGGGGTCTGGACTGAATTTTTGTGGGTAATCAATGAATCAAGAACAGCAACAATCTCAACTTAAACAATTAATTGCTAAAGGTAAAGCGCAAGGTTATTTAACCTATGCAGAGGTCAATGACCATTTACCGGGTGATATTGTTGATCCAGAGCAAATTGAAGACATCATTGGCATGATCAATGATATGGGAATTCAGGTTCACGAAGTTGCTCCCGATGCCGACTCGTTAATCACATCTGATGCAGCAGTCACTTCCGATGATGATGATGCCGCCGCCGCCGAAGTTGCCGCGCTTGCTTCGGTTGATAGTGAATTTGGACGCACTACTGATCCTGTTCGCATGTATATGCGCGAAATGGGTTCGGTTGAGTTATTGACCCGCGACGAAGAACTTAAAATTGCAAAGCGCATTGAAAGCGGACAACAGCAAATTGTAAAAGCCATTGCTAGATCTTCGCGTATTGTTTCAAGCTTTATTGAAGCTTTTGATAGCATTCCAGAGGAAGAGTCTGAATTAAAAATTACTGATTTAATCTCAGGATTAAGTGATTTAGAAGATACAGACGACCTAACTGCAATACAGCCTAAGCCTAGTACCGAAGATTCGGAAGACGATGAAGAGGAAAACAAAGGCATTGATTACGAACAAATTCAAGTTAAAGTCGAAGAGTTAAAACTTGCTTTAAAAGCTATCTTAGAATCCGTCGAAAAAAACGGTTATACTCATGAAAAAACGGAACAAGCTTATACCGTATTGGCTGATTCCTTTTTAGAATATAAATGGTCATTACAATATTTTAAAAAGATGATTGCCGCAGTAACCACTACTGTCACAGGCGTTCGTAAAAAAGAACGCATTATTATGAATATTTTTGTCGGCAAAGGAAAAATGCCACGCAAAGAATTTATTCAATCGTTTACTAATAACGAAACTAACCCAAAATGGTTAGCGCAACATTTTAAAGACAGCAGCCCTTATTTTGCAGTTGCTAAAGCAAATGAACACGCTCTTAAAAAAGCACAAGCTCTATTACTTGAAATAGAAAAGACTCAAGGACTGCCTGTTTCTGCGATAAAAGATATTAATCGTCGCATGTCAATTGGCGAGGCTAAAGCGCGACGCGCTAAAAAAGAAATGATTGAAGCTAATTTAAGGCTGGTTATTTCTATTGCTAAAAAATACACTAATCGTGGCTTACAATTCTTGGATTTAATTCAAGAAGGCAATATTGGCTTAATGAAAGCGGTTGATAAATTTGAATACCGTCGTGGTTATAAATTTTCAACTTATGCAACATGGTGGATTAGACAGGCAATTACGCGCTCTATTGCTGACCAAGCGAGAACGATTCGTATTCCTGTTCACATGATTGAAACGATTAATAAATTAAATCGTGTATCCAGACAAATTTTGCAAGAAATGGGGCGCGAAGCAACCCCTGAAGAACTCGCTGAACGCATGGAAATGCCAGAAGATAAAGTTCGTAAGGTATTGAAAATAGCGAAAGAACCTATTTCAATGGAAACTCCGATTGGCGACGATGAAGATTCTCATTTGGGAGATTTCATAGAAGATGCTAAAGTACTGTCCCCAGTTGAATCAGCAACCATTGCAGGTTTGCGTGAATCAACACAAAATGTATTAAGCGGTTTAACCGCAAGAGAAGCAAAAGTATTACGTATGCGTTTTGGTATCAATATGAATACCGACCATACACTAGAAGAAGTCGGCAAACAATTTGATGTAACCCGTGAAAGAATTCGTCAAATTGAAGCCAAAGCACTTAGAAAATTAAGACACCCTTCAAGATCAGAGCGTCTACGCTGTTTTCTGGATGGTGAATAAAGTTTAGGGCCCTTAGCTCAGTTGGTTAGAGCATCCGACTCATAATCGGCAGGTCCCCAGTTCGAGTCTGGGAGGGCCCACCATCACAACGAAAGGCTGCATTTGCAGCCTTTTTTGTATCTGTCAAAAATGATTATCAAAGGTAAATCCCATGAGTGATAACTATATTTTTACATCTGAATCTGTTTCAGAAGGTCATCCAGATAAAATGGCCGATCAGATTTCTGATGCGGTATTAGATGCTTTATTAGAGCAAGATCCTAATTCGCGTGTAGCTTGCGAAACTATGGTTAAAACAGGTATGGTCATTTTAGCGGGTGAAATTACCACTAATGCATGGGTAGATACTGAGGCAGTAGTACGAAAAGTCGTTAAAGAGATTGGTTATAATGCCGCTGCTGGTTTTGATTGGGAAACCTGTGCAGTCTTAAACGCGATTGGTAAACAATCGGGTGATATTGCGATGGGTGTGGATGATTCAGAAGACCACGAACAAGGTGCAGGTGACCAAGGCTTAATGTTTGGTTATGCGACTAATGAAATTGAAGATGTGTTAATGCCAGCACCGATTCATTTCTCGCACCGCTTAGTACAGCGTCAAGCAGAAGTACGTAAACACGGCATTCTATCATGGTTACGTCCTGATGCGAAAAGTCAGGTCACTTTCCGTTATGAAAATCACAAACCTGTTGCCGTTGATGCAGTGGTTTTATCAACTCAGCATTCACCAGACATCAGTCAAAAAGACATTCACGAAGCAGTAATGGAAGTCATTATTGAGCCTGTCTTAAAAGACTGGATTCATAAAGACACTAAATTTCATATCAATCCTACAGGTAACTTCGTTATTGGCGGGCCTGTTGGCGACTGTGGTTTAACAGGTCGTAAAATCATTGTAGATACTTACGGTGGTATGGCACGTCATGGTGGTGGTGCATTCTCAGGTAAAGATCCTTCAAAAGTTGACCGTTCCGCAGCGTATATGTGTCGTTATGTAGCGAAAAATATTGTTGCAGCGGGTATTGCAGAGCGTTGTGAAATTCAGGTTTCTTATGCAATTGGTGTAGCAGAGCCTACTTCAATTACCATTGAAACCTTTGGAACTAGTAAAATTGAAGAAGCTAAATTAGCCCAAATTGTGCGCGAACATTTTGATATGCGTCCTAAAGGTTTAATTGCTCAATTAGATTTATTAAGACCTATTTATCAGAAAACCGCCGCTTACGGACATTTTGGACGTACAGAGGAGTCTTTCAGCTGGGAAAAAACTGATAAAGCAGACGCTTTAAAAGAAGCGGCAGGAATCTAAAATCGTAGTGGCGACCCTTTTGTGGTTGCTGGATATTCACTCCCAAGGAATTAAAATATGATTTCCAAAGAAATTACAGAAAAAGCCAAAGCTCTTTTTAATGGTGAATGTCTCGGACCTACAATTACCAATGAGATATTTCTTGTTATTCAAAATAACAACGATTTAATGCAAGAATATCTTCGCGCTGTCGAAGAAGTTGGTTTAGACACTATAAACCCAGCCATCGGAAAATCCGTCAAAGAGCTGTATGATTTGGAAAATGATGGAAATAAACGGGAAAATAATCCGTCCTCTACACTTATTCAAAGTCATCAAAAATTTAAGTAGCCTTGTCTGATTACACATATAAAATGAGAATATAAAAATGAGTCAAAACGATTACAAAGTCGCCGACATTGCCTTAGCAGCATGGGGACGTAAAGAAATTAATATCGCTGAAACAGAAATGCCTGGTTTAATGGCATTGCGTGAAGAATTCGGTGCAGCCCAACCTTTAAAAGATGCTCGCATTGCAGGTTGTTTACACATGACGATTCAAACCGCAGTTTTAATCGAAACATTAACCGCATTAGGTGCAGAAGTTCGCTGGTCATCATGCAACATCTTCTCAACTCAAGACCACGCAGCCGCAGCGATGGCAGAATCAGGCATTCCTGTATTCGCATGGAAAGGTGAAACCGAAGAAGAAGCCGAATGGTGTATTGAACAAACCATCATCGGCACAGATGGCTGGCGACCAAACATGATTCTGGATGATGGGGGTGATTTAACCGTGATGATGCACGATAAATTCCCAGAATTAATGGCAGATGTGAAAGGTTTATCGGAAGAAACCACAACAGGTGTGTTACGTCTGTATGAAATGGTTACTAAAGGTTCATTAAAAGTTCCAGCGTTTAACGTCAATGATTCGGTGACTAAATCTAAATTCGATAACCTTTACGGCTGTCGTGAATCCTTAGTTGATGGTATCAAACGTGCCACTGATGTAATGATTGCAGGTAAAATTGCAGTTGTATGTGGTTACGGTGATGTCGGTAAAGGTTGTGCGCAATCATTACGCGGTTTAGGCGCAACGGTTTGGATTACTGAAATTGATCCAATTTGTGCCTTACAAGCGTCTATGGAAGGCTTCCGTGTTGTGACT
>WTBX01000023.1 GCA_013138855.1 Methylococcaceae bacterium | reverse complement strand
ATCAACTACTCGGAGTATTTACCGATGGTGATGTACGTAGAATGCTAGGAAAAAATTTAGACCTGCAAACCACAAAAATTACCGAAGTCATGACCAAGGCGTGTACGGTCATTAATGGCGAGATGCTAGCAGCCGAAGCGATGCAAATTATGGAAAAAAAACAAATCAACGGTCTTTTAGTTATTGACGACGATAAAACCTTAATGGGCGCGTTGAATATACACGACTTAATACATGCTGGTATTGTTTAAAATGCAACAGTAAGGATAGACAATGAATTTTAACAACACCACTGAAACGCAAATTATCGAAAAAATAAAACAATTAAAGTTGTTAATTTTAGATGTTGATGGTGTTTTAACCGATGGACGTTTATTTTT
Organism: Methylococcaceae bacterium; assembly: GCA_013138855.1. Lineage (GTDB taxonomy): Bacteria > Pseudomonadota > Gammaproteobacteria > Methylococcales > Methylomonadaceae > WTBX01. The sequence continues at coordinate 8,547 of WTBX01000023.1, read as the reverse complement.
TGACCATCAAGGTCAAGAATATAAATCTTTTCATGCGCGAGATGGTCACGGTATTAAACTTTTACAACAAACAGGGGTTGAAATCGCTGTCATTTCAGGGCGTAAATCTCAATCTGTGGCGTTACGGATGAAAAATTTAGGCATTAAACACGTTTATCAAGGACATGAACACAAAGTCGCCGCCTTTGAAGAAATTTTATCAACAATAGGAATTTCAGCCGAACAAGCCGCCCATGTGGGTGATGATTTATTAGACTTACCGTTAATGAAACGTGCTGGTCTAGGGTTTGCAGTTCAAGATGCTAATTTTGCCGTTAAAGACTATGCTGATTGCATTACTGAAAACGGTGGTGGTTTAGGGGCTGTCAGAGAAATCTGCGATTTTATTATGCAGACTCAAGGAAGTTTTGATAAAATTTTACAAGGCTATTTAAGCTAAGCACACTCACTATGGATTATTCTTTTACCTCCAATAGAATATTTTTACAAAATATTCGCACTTACGCACTGGCTCTAGTATTAGCTGGTTTTTCTTGGTGGGCGGTAGAAATTTTTCAATTACCCGATGAAGACGAAAGTAAAAGCTCAGAACTCCCTAAGCATAGTCCTGATTATTTTAGTAAGGGTTATTTGAAAAAAGAAATGGATGAACAGGGACTGGTAAAAAGTAAACTATTTGCAGAAGAAATGTTGCATTATAGTGATGATGGTGTCACTCACATGACTAAGCCTGAAATGACCTTTTACAACGCTGATACGCCCCCTTGGATTATTAAATCAGAGTCAGGAACGCTCTCTGTTGATGGAAAAGATTTACTGCTAAATGGTCAAGTTTTTGTTAATCGAAATAAAGCCGAAAATGTTAAACAACTTACGATCGAAACCACGAATTTAAGAGTTAAAACCGAAGAAAGTTATGCCGAAGGGGATGAATGGGCAAAATTAAGTTCCCCGCCTAACTGGGCAGAAGGTATCGGCATTCAAATGATTTTTCAAAAACCTATCTCATTAAAATTATTAGCAAACGTAAAGAGCTATTATGAACGTAATTAAAACAGCCTTATTACCTTTAGTTTTGGGTACACTTTTTTACAGCTCCGTTAGTAACGCGCTTGAAGATGATAATGAACAACCTATCTATATTGATTCTGATACCGCCTCCTATGATGAAAAAAATGACATCAGCATTTACACGGGCAATGTAATTTATACCCAAGGCTCTTTAGTGATACATTCAGATCAAATGACCTTTCATCTTAAAGATGGTGAAATTGTTAAGGTGGTTGCGGTAGGAAAACCCGCTCGACTTAAACAGTCTCAAGGCAAAGGCAAAGAAGATATTAGAGGCGTAGGACTAACAGGCGAATATTACCCTGCCACTTCAAAACTGCATTTAATTAAGCAAGCTGAGGTATGGCAAGGCGGGAAAAAAACCAAAAGTGATTTAATTATTTATGATACTAAATATTCAGTATTAACCGCAGGTGATAAGTCTTCTGGCTCTAAACGTGTGCATAGCATTTTTCAACCTGCCTCGAAAAAATAAATACCTATGGCTAGTTTAATCGCAAAAGAATTACTTAAAACTTATAATAAACGTAATGTTGTTAACGGTGTGTCAGTACATGTTAATACGGGTGAAATAGTCGGGCTTTTGGGGCCTAACGGTGCGGGTAAAACTACTAGCTTTTATATGATGGTTGGACTCATTAAAGCCGACCAAGGTGATATTTATTTAGATGACCAATCTATTACCCATTACCCCATGCATAGTCGTGCAAAATTAGGCATCGGCTATCTACCCCAAGAACCCTCAATCTTTCGTAAACTAACAGTCGCCAATAATTTACGTGCAGTATTGCAATTACGTACGGATATAACCAAAGGACAATTGGAATTACTGGTTGATGAGTTATTGGAAGAACTCCATATTTCACATTTACGTAACCAAGTTGCTTTAGGACTTTCGGGTGGTGAAAGGCGACGACTAGAAATTGCCAGAACCTTGGCTAGTAACCCGCAATTTATTTTATTAGATGAGCCATTTGCAGGGGTAGACCCCCTTTCAGTCATCGACATTAATAACATTATTGTGCATTTAAAAGAAAGAGGCATTGGTATTTTAATTACCGAGCATAATGTTAGAGAAACCTTAGGAATTTGTGATCGAGCTTATATTCTTAATGAAGGCAAAGTGATTGCAGAAGGTGATTCACAAGAAATTGTTAACAATGACGAGGTAAGGAAAGTGTATTTAGGCGAGAATTTCAGTCTTTAACCACATTCAAATACGATGAAGCAATCTTTACAACTGCGCATGGGTCAGCAATTAACAATGACCCCGCAATTGCAGCAAGCCATTAAATTGTTACAATTGTCCACATTGGATTTACAACAAGAAATTCAACAGGCATTAGAATCTAACATCATGCTGGAAGCAGAAGAAGACAGCACTAAAAACGATAGCCCAGTAGAGGAAACTAAAGAAGATAATACTGATACGATAAGCAGTGCTGGCTCGCAAACAGAAATTCCTGAGGAGTTACCGGTAGATTCTAGCTGGGATGATATTTATGATGGTAATGTACTACCCGTTTCATCCTCGCTTCCAGCCTCAGAAATGCCTGAATTTGAGACACAGCATAGTAAATCTGAGAGCTTGCAAGAACATTTGTTATGGCAATTAGAATTAACGCCTATCTCAAAAAAAGACTATGCCATTGCCATTGCGATTATTGATGCGGTTAATAAGGACGGCTATTTAAATACCCGTTTAGACGATATTTATCAGAGCTTAACGGAACAAATAGAAGACCTTGAACTTGATGAGGTAACCGCTGTGTTACACAGAGTACAAAATTTTGAGCCTATTGGTGTTGCTGCAACTGATTTAAGTGACTGTTTAAATTTACAATTACGCGCCCTGCCCTCATCTACCCCCTATATAGATGTGGCAATGAAGTTGGTTAAAAATCATATTGATTTATTAGCCGCGCAAGAACAGTCAAAATTAACAAAAAAACTAGGGATAACTGAATGGCAATTAGAACAAGTCGTTAGCTTAATCAGAACCTTAAACCCTAAACCAGGTACAGAGTTGCAAACAAGTAACTCTGAATATGTCATTCCTGATGTTTTTGTCAGTAAACGACAAGGTCAATGGAGTGTCGGTCTTAACCCAGATATAGCACCAAAACTTAGAATCAACCCCTTTTATTCAGGCATGATTAAACGGGCAGATAACAGTAAAGACAACACCCGTATGAAAGAACATTTGCAGGAAGCAAAATGGTTCATAAAAAGCTTATACGGTAGAAATGAAACCCTCTTACGCGTTGCCAAGTGCATTGTAAAAAAACAAACTGCGTTTTTAGATCATGGAGCAATTGCCATGAAACCGATGGTACTGAGAGATATAGCAGAAGAATTAGAGCTTCACGAATCGACTATCTCCAGAGTCACTACGCAAAAATATATGCACACGCCTAATGGTATAATGGAATTCAAATATTTCTTTTCCAGTCATGTGTCAACAGTCGGAGGAGGTGAATGTTCTGCAACCGCAATTAGAGCCTTTATTAAAGAATTAATCGCTAGTGAGTTACTGAGTAAACCATTAAGCGACGAAAAAATATCAGTATTATTACAGGAAAAAGGCATTAAAGTCGCAAGGCGCACCGTCGCTAAATATCGCGAAGCGATGTCGATTTCCTCATCCAGTCAAAGAAAGCGTCTTTTATGATGCCGTATGACAATATCAATAAGTTAACCAAATAGGTTAGCGTTTTTTTAAATCAGGAGATTATCCATGCAAGTAAGTATCACAGGTCACCATTTGGACGTAACGGATTCATTAAAAGTCCATGTTGAAGAAAAAATCAGTAAATTAAAACGTCATTTTGATAATGTAACTGATGTACATGTGATTTTAACCGTCGAAAAATTAGTACAAAAAGCTGAAGCCACTGTGCAAGTCAGCGGTGCAAAGTTATTTGCAGAAGACCATCAAGAAGGTATGTATGCTGCTATTGATAACATGGTAGACAAACTTGATCGCCAAATTATTAAACATAAAGAAAAAACTAGTAATCACCGAGGCTAAACTCACAAACTCAGCCAGCTTTTAAAGCTGGCTGAGTTTTTAAAGCACTCATTGATAACAAACTACACCCTTCTAAAGCGAACAAACTACCTATGAAGCTATTAATTGTTAGCGGACTTTCTGGCTCAGGAAAAAGCATCGCACTGGACACTTTAGAAGATTGTGGTTATTACTGTGTCGATAATCTCCCCGTGACCTTATTAGAATTATTTGTCACCCAGATTCTTCAAGCAGAAAACCAAGCCTATTCCAAAACGGCTATTGGCATTGACGCTAGAGACAAAAGCACCAACTTAGCCGATTTTGGCGAAAAATTAGCCGCAATTCGAGAACTAGGCATAGACTGTGAAATTATCTATATGCAAGCGGAAGAAAGCGTATTATTAAAACGCTACAGTGAAACCCGCCGCCGCCATCCTTTAAGTAATCAGCAAACGTCACTGACAGAAGCGATTCAGTATGAAAAACAAATATTGCGCACCGTTTCCGAATGCGCCGATGTTCTTATAGATACCAGCAGAACCCATTATCATCAATTGCGTGAGCTAATAAAAAGTCAAGTCGATGATAGAGACGAACGTTATTTATCGCTACAATTTCAATCCTTTGGCTTTAAACATGGCATCCCACTCGATGCCGACTTTATTTTCGATGCTCGCAGCCTACCTAATCCTTATTGGATTCCCGATTTACGAGGCTTAAATGGTAACGATCAGCCTGTTATAGATTTTTTACAATCTGAAACTTATGTAAAAGATTTATTTAATGATATTGCCGATTTCATACAGCGTTGGGCTCCCCGTTTTGAAGCCGATAATCGCAGTTATTTAACCATCGCTATAGGTTGTACGGGTGGACAACACCGCTCAGTCTATTTGATTAACGCCTTAGCAAAACACTTTCAAAACACCCGCTTAAATGTCATCGTGCGTCATAGGGAATTATATTAATCAAACCTATTTCAACATTCCGAAGACTACTTTCTGTACTCTGTTTTCACTTACACACTCTCACCTCTACCTATGTCTATTACAGTTAAACAGAATCATAATAAACGCCAACTAGAGCGTATCATTGAATTATTAGCTAAAGATTCAATGTATGAAGTTAGAAATTTCATCCATTCAATTTATCCTGCTGAAACAGCTCATATCATCGAATCGTTAGAACCTGCTGCTCGTGAAAAAATCTGGTCAGTGATTCCACCGAATGTTATGGGGGAAATTCTAGTCAGATTACATGTAGAAGTTGCCTCTAATTTAATTAGAGTGACCGATAGAAAAGATTTAATCAAAGCGACTGAAAATCTTGAGTCTGATGATATGGTGGATTTGTTACATTCTTTACCTGAGCCATTATTATCACAAGTTTTTGAATCAATTGCCGTTGCAGAAAGAAACCGCCTAGAATCCGCCTTATCTTATGATGATAATAGCGCGGGCGGCATTATGTCCTTAGATGTCTTGACGGTAAGAGCTGATGTTTCCTTAGATGTGGTTTTACGTTATTTACGCAAACGTGGAGATTTACCCACAGCGACAGATAGTTTAATCGTCACGGATAGAAATAATAATTATCAAGGCTTACTCGCTGTCTCCTCCCTTTTGACTAAAGATGGACATCTAAAAGTTTCCGACATCATGAGTAGTGATGTCGAGGGTATTCCTTATCAAATGCCCGCCTCAGAAGTTGCGTTATTATTTGAACAACGCAATATGCTCTCAGCCCCTGTCTTATCAGAAACAGGTCGCCTTTTAGGACGAATTACCATTGATGATGTCATTAATATTATTCGTGATGAAGAAGGTCACTCCTTAATGAGTCGCGTAGGTTTAGATGAAGAACAAGATATGTTTGCTCCTGTTGCCGTCAGTGCTAAACGACGTGCCGTCTGGTTAGGGATTAACTTATTTACCGCCTTTTTAGCCGCGTGGGTCATTGGAATTTTTGAAGCAACTATCGACCAAATTGTTGCCCTTGCGGTATTAATGCCGATTGTAGCGAGTATGGGCGGGATTGCAGGTAGTCAAACTTTAACCTTAGTGATACGAGGGCTTGCCTTAAAACAAGTGAGTGGAGCTAATGCGGGTAAATTATTAGTAAAAGAAATGGCGATCGGGGTGGTTAATGGGGTTTTATGGGCGTGTGTTGTTGCGATTATTGCAGGTCTATGGTTCCAAAGCGTAAGCCTAGGCGCATTATTAGGTAGCGCGATGATTATTAACCTAATTTGTGCTGCTTTTGCAGGCGCGACCATTCCACTCGCTTTAGATAAAGTCGGCATAGATCCAGCCTTAGCGGGTGGAGTATTGCTAACCACGGTTACTGATGTCGTTGGTTTTATGGCGTTCTTAGGTTTAGCGACAATATTTTTGTTATAAACAGAGATTAGAATACACGGAGGCGCGACTTCTAGTCGCGCACGAGACCTAAAAATATCTTCAAAACATATCTACTTTAAAAACAAGAAAAAGTATAAAACAGAGACACGACCTTTAGTCGCGCAAAGTGTGTTTTTGTTACAGTTTGAATAATTATGACTCGTGCGCGACTAAAAGTCGCGGCTCCGCCTGAGTCGTTACAAAAAGTTGGAGTGAGAAAATATTTCTCACTCCTTCGCCTAATTTCAATTAACCTGAATCCAAGAAATAATAAATATTGGCACGTTTAGAATGTAAGATTGCTTTTAAATCTGTTAATTGATCCATTGTATTTTATTTAAAAGCTATTAGTGTAGGCTGAATCTGAATGAATGATATTTATCTGCTTTTTATTAGACATTTTTTCTTATACTCTTTATTTACTGGTATTGAAAATACACTACGAAGCCAGAGTAATCGGTACGTTAATAGCGACATCGGGAATTATTTCATTATCAAAAATCACATTAGTGTTTGCTGATATTACTCATTTACGAAGCAATCCTTATCATCCCCCTTACATCCGAAACACTCCAAACTTAGTTTCTTCAATTGGCGCATTCATCACCGCAGACAAGCACAGACCAATTATTTCGCGGGTATCAGCGGGGTCGATAATGCCATCGTCCCAAAGTCTGGCACTGGCGTAATAAGGATGTCCTTGAGCTTCATATTGCTGCAATATCGGTTCTTTACATTTTCGTTCAGCATCACTTGTCCAACGTTTGCCTTCCGCCTCAACACGTTCGCGTTTGATTTGTGCCATCACGCTGGCAGCTTGCTCGCCCCCCATGATTGAAATTCGGGAGTTTGGCCAGCTCCAAAGAAATCTTGGCGCATAAGCACGTCCACACATGGCATAGTTTCCCGCACCAAAACTGCCGCCAATAATAATGGTTATTTTGGGTACTTTGGCACAGGCAACCGCCATCACCATTTTTGCACCATCTTTGGCAATGCCGCCTTTCTCCACTTTGCGACCGACCATAAACCCCGTAATGTTTTGCAAGAATAAAATCGGTATTTTGCGTTGACAACAGAGTTCTATGAAGTGCGTGCCTTTTACTGCCGAGTTGGAAAACAGTACGCCATTATTACCAATAATGCCGACAGAGCGTCCGTATATTCGTGCAAACCCGCAAATCAGTGTGGTTCCATATAATTGTTTAAATTCATCAAACTCACTGCTATCGACTATTCGGGCGATTATTTCACGGACATCATATTGATAGCGGTAATTTTCAGGCACAATTCCATATATATCTTTAGCAGGATATAAAGGAGCTTGATACTCATTAATCTGCGGCTGAAAATGAATCTTTGTGTGTTCTAAATTGGCAATAATGCGTCTTGCCATGACTAAGGCGTGTTTATCGTCTTCTGCTACATGGTCAATAACACCTGAATGGCGTGCATGTACATCGCTGCCTCCTAATTCTTCTGCTCCAACTTGTTCACCTGTTGCCGCTTTAACTAAAGGAGGACCTGCCAGAAAAATAGTACCTTGATTTTTAACAATAATACTTTCGTCGCACATCGCAGGTATATAAGCCCCGCCTGCCGTGCAAGAACCCATAATCACTGCAATCTGCGGAATGCCTTTGGCTGACATATTGGCTTGATTAAAAAAAATTCGTCCAAAATGTTCGCGGTCAGGAAAAACTTCCGCTTGTTTGGGTAAAAAAGCTCCGCCAGAATCGACCAGAAAAACACAGGGTAAATGATTGACTTCGGCAATTTCCTGCGCACGCAAATGTTTTTTGGCGGTTAATGGGTAATAAGTTCCCCCTTTCACGGTTGCATCATTGGCGACTATCACGCATTCTCTTTTAAAGATACGTCCAATGCCCGCAATGATGCCCGCAGCGGGAACGTCATCATCATAGACTTGATAAGCTGCAAATTGTGAAAATTCAAGAAATGGGGAGTCGGAGTCTAACAGTAAAGTGATGCGGTCACGAGCCAGTAGTTTTCCTCTGTCAGTATGTTTTTTTCTGGCACGTTCACTGCCTCCATGCGTGATAA
>WTBX01000087.1 GCA_013138855.1 Methylococcaceae bacterium | reverse complement strand
AAATACCAAACCGATAAAGACCTTCATCCACCAAAGCCGTTGTAATAAAAAGAACCAAAGGGGTCAGAAGAACCAAAGGGGTCAGTGTAAGTTGATTTCAGCTCGTTCCCAAACTCTGTTTGGGAACGCCTATTAGTCAAGCTCCGCTTGATGAATAAAAAACAATTAGTCGATATTGAAAACGCCAAGCAGAGCTTGTCGGTATGCCTTCCCAAACGGAATTTGGGAACGAGACAAGCGTTTACGCATTCTCCTTCTTTTGGGCGCAATTTATACAGAACTTTGTAAAAGGCAATATAGCTAAACGCTCTGGTAAAATTTCTACCCCACAACTTAAACAAAAACCGAATTCATCGTTATCAACTCGATTAATCGCTTGTTTAATTTGCACAATTTCCTCTCTAGTTGCATTGCCTAAACAATCAACTACTTCGCTATTTTCCATCTCTGTGGCTTGCTCTGCAAAATCAGCGGACAACGCTTCATTAGCATGAGTTACATTATCCTTAATTTTGTCCAAACGCGGTTCTAATTCATTCAGTAAATCCGTTAATTGCATCCGTACATCTTTATAAGCACTCATTTTATTTCCTTAAATCAAAGGGGCAGAGTAACTTGATTTACTCTAGTTTTTATCATTTCCATACTCCGCATGGGAATTCATACCCGCGTTAAGTATAAACTTAAGCATTGAATTTCCAAGCTTAGATGCATTCCAACACAAAGCTTTGGAACGAAGGGAATGGAATTTAAATAATGCGCTTGTCGCTATAAAATTTCAAGTTTGGCAAACAAATCACTCATTCCAGCAACAAAACTACTAAACTCAATGCAGAAAATTAAAGGGTATATTAGATATTTAAACAACTAAAGTATTATAAAAATTGTGGTCGATTTTTCATACCGCCTTAGAGTAGAATCTAGCTAGAAATATTATTCTATATTTCCTTAATTCCTAGGCATTAGTTATGAAAATTTTATTACTTTCATCCGCATTTTCAGGATTAACACAACGATTTTATACCGAACTTGATTACGCAGGCTATATCGTTTCTATTGAGTTACATCATGGCAACATTCCACAACTCTTAGAAGGGGTTGGGTTATTTCAACCTGATTTAATCATCTGTCCTTTTTTAACCCAAAAAATCCCCGCTGAAATTTACGAAAATTATAAATGCTTAATTATTCACCCCGGTATAGAAGGCGATAGAGGCGCGTCTTCATTAGACTGGGCGATTCAAAACAATGAATCTATTTGGGGAGTTACGCTGCTAGAAGCACAAGAAGAAATGGATATGGGCGATATTTGGGCGAAAAAAACCTTCCCGCTGCGTAATACCACGAAAAGTAGCTTATTTAATCGTGAAGTCACCCAAGCAGCGGTCGATTGTTTATGGGAAGTTCTCACCTATTTTGACGCACCTGATTTTAAAGCTACCCCATTGGATTACAATAACCCGAAGGTTAAAGGTCAACTTCAACCAATGATGAAGCAAAAAGACCGCGCAATTGATTGGAAAAAACAAAAAACTGATGAGATTTTAAGACATCTTCACGCGGCTGATGGTAGCCCTGGTGTGTTAGATGAAATCTATGGCTTGCCTGTCTATTTATATAATGCTCATAAAGAAGAAAATTTATCAGGCAAAGCTGGGGAAATTATTGCAACCGCGAATCATGCTATTTGTAGAGCGACGGTTGATGGGGCTATTTGGATTGGTCATTTAAAACCCAAATTAGCGAAAGGTAAAAAAGGCATAAAATTACCTGCTACTTTTATTCTAAAAGAACATTTCCCACCAGAAGACAACTCAACCTCACTTTTAGGTGGTTTATTTTCTAAATCAATTAAGCATATTGAGATTGATTACACGCAGGAAGGGCGACAATACCCTTGTCAGGAGGTCTGGTATCAAGTCGATAATGCTATCGCTTATCTTTATTTTCCTTTTCATAATGGCGGCATGAGTACCGAACAATGTCAGTTATTGCTTAGTGTTTATCAACACCTTACTACTTTAGATGTGGATGTTATTGTGTTGATGGGCGGGGAAGAATCTTGGTCAAATGGAATACATCTCAATCATATTGAAGTAGCAAAAGACCCCGCAGAAGAGTCATGGCTGAATATTAATGCGATTGACGATTTGATTCTGCAAATTATTAATACACTGGATAAAGTCACTATTTCCGCTGTTTCAGGCGGTGCAGGCGCAGGAGGCGCAATACTCGCTATTGCAACCGATAAAGTGTTTGTTCGAGAAGGCGTGATTTTAAATCCGCATTATAAAAATATGGGTGAACTTTACGGCTCTGAATATTGGACGTATTTATTACCTAAGCGTGTCGGTGAAAAAATGGCAGCAACCATAACCGAAGAACAACGCTTACCCATTAGTGCTAAAAAAGCATGGCGTATTGGTTTAATTGATAAGGTACTGGATAAACATCATAAAATTTTTGCGGCACAAGTAAGGCATTTAGCAGGCTCTTATGTTGCCGATAGTGCTTTATTGCAAAAAGCCTTAAAAGAAAAAGCAGATAGACGTTGCTTTGATGAATCTAAAAAAGCACTTGCGTCTTATCGGCAGTTTGAATTAACCCAGATGCACGCTAATTTTTATGGCAATGAAGACTATCATCAGGCGAGAAAGAATTTTGTTTACAAAGTTAGCGATCATGAAACACCCGAAAATATTGCTGTGCATCGACAAAAAGAAGAAGTAAGTGTTAAACCTGCTTTAGGCAGTATGAGTCATTTTGTTTGGGAACAACAATATGAAATGGGGGATACTGCAATAGACGGTGAACATCAACACTTATTTGATTTGGCAGAAAAACTACTTGCCTCTCAAACTAAAGAAGAATTAATAGAAAATATTCAACCACTCTATCAGCACGTTGAAGAGCATTTTGGTGCGGAAGAAGCCTTGATGAAAAAACTTCATTATCATGGTTATAAAGAACATAAAAAACAGCACCGAATGATGTTGAAAAAATTAACTCAAATGGATCATGAAATTAATGATGATAACTGGACTCAGGGCGAAGTTGAGAATTTTGTCGGTAACTGGGGGAAACATATTATTCATTCGGATATGTCGTTTAACCATTATATGAAGCAGCAGAATGGTTAACACGGAAACGCGACTTCTAGTCGCGCACGAGACCTAAAACACCGCCAAAATCTATAAAATTAACAGTGAAAACAAACTATTTCTATATAATGGGTTCGGCATCGGGTGTAGGAAAAACGACGTTATGCGAAGGCTTGTTATCGCAATTATTGCATGATGGCTATCAGCCTGAGCAATTAGCCTATATTAAACCGATGACCCAATGCACGGCTAGACAAGCAATTACAGATTTTTGTGAGCGTAAAAATATTACTCATCAAAGTATCGGTAGTTTAGTGTTTAAAAACAGTTTTACTAGCGATTTTATTCACGGTTTAACGAAAAATTCAGCGATGTTATTAGATGATATATTAACGGAGATTGCGCATATTAGTGCAGACAAAGAGATTGTGATTATTGATGGAA
>WTBX01000031.1 GCA_013138855.1 Methylococcaceae bacterium | reverse complement strand
CACGAAATAAGTTACTTAACTTCCCTTTCATAATTTAAAATTTGATGAGGATCAGACCTCCGAGGTCTTCAAGACCTCGGAGGTCTAAAACCGCTTATTTATTTTAAATAAAGTTGCTCAAGTTATTTCATGCACGTTCTTTAGCTATTTTCGTGACTCGCCAATAGCTAAAGCTATTGGACTCCGATTTAAACTGTAAACCGAAAAATGAAGGCAGCTCATTTTTTAATCAAACCACTCGTCAAAAAATGATTTTTCATCAGGGCTGTCATTTAATTGAGGCGGCTCTGAATAAAGGTTAGGAGACTGATATAATCTTGGGGGTTGATCCAGTCTTGGCGGAGAATCCAATCTTGGAGGCTCATCTAACCTAGGGGGGGCATTAAGATTTGAAGTGGTCGTTGCTGTTGTTCTGTAGGGTTGTCTTGCGGTGCCGTTGATTTGAAAGTCTCGCCAAATTCGGTCTAAGGTTGAATTAACTTCTTTTTTATTGGCAAAAGGCCCCGACATGACATAGAGTCTGTCTTCTTTTTCTACAACACGACTAGGAATGGGGGGGCTTTGATGATTTAGCAATGCCGTTAGCTTACGTGCTGCTTTTTCATCCGTTAAGCTTGCGACCATAATTGCCCAATCTTTATTGTTTAAAGGTTTTATTTGGGTCTGGCCGTATAAATAATTAGGATGAGAGAGCGGAATTGCACTCGTCGCTATTTGTTCAAAAGTTGCGGTGCGCATTAAAATAGGAACAGGAATACCGTTTGCACGGCGTATGATTTGTTCAATCTTTTCCCAGTCAAATACCAACTTATATTGGGTGTTTAATTGCTTTAGACGAGCGTACAAAGGTTTTTTAAAATTTTTGTTTTTTTGCAGAGGCTTATGCGCCTCTAAAAATAACATATTTTGATCCCAGCCTAATAGATATGGCTGCTCAACAATTCTTACCTGAGTTCCAACAGGTGTTGCGTTAAATAACGCTTCAATGTTTTCAGGGTAGAGTCTTATGCAACCGTGGCTGATTTGCATTCCTACCCCATAAGGTTTATTTGTTCCGTGAATTAAATAGTTAGGCAATGATAGGCGCATTGCATAATCACCTAAAGGATTGTTAGGCCCTGCTTTTATTACGGCAGGTAACACATTACCTTTTTTTGCATGTTCTCGGCGGATAGACGCGGGTGGTGTCCACGTTGGATTTTTTTTCTTGGCGATGATTTTAGTTAATGCTGTTGGTGTGTTCCAGCCTTGTCTACCGATACCCACAGGGTAGGTAATCACTAAATTAGGTTGATTTTTTGGAAAATGAAATAAACGCATATTAGCAAGGTTTAAGACAATGCCTTTTAGCGGGGCATCAGGCAAGGTAAAACGCATAGGAAGCAGAACTTTAGTTTTTGGCTTTAACACCCAAGGTTCTAAATGCGGGTTTGCAATCACAATATCGTTATAACCCAAACCAAAATGTCGTGCTATATCAGGCAGAGTATCATTTTCGCGCGACTGTATTGCCGCCATTGTTCCAACTAAGGTTTGATTAGTCGCTAGGGAAAAATGATGTTTTGATAAGCTAGCGGGGTTATATAAATTAGCAGGCGTGTCTTTGAATGAAGGCAGGTATTGGCAACCGCTGATAAAGAGTATCGAGGTGATAGTCGCGTTGCGAAAAAGCGTTGCTAAGGAGGGTGTTTTTTTTAGGTTTAAATACATTGTTTTTTTACGATTTTTTTGTATTTTGATGCGTTGTTATCTCCTCGTTCCTATTATGAATTCTGACGTAGTGATGTAAAGTGTGCGGGAATCATTAGGGTAAGTTGTTTTTACGAGTTACCTGTGAGGAGATATTGCCTGTGTTTAAGTTGAAAACTGTTTTTATTATAGTTGTTACTTTAATAATGGTTGAATTAGTTTTGTTAGTTCAATTTTACTTAATTCTCCCATTTGCCGATGAATAATTTCACCTTTTGGGTTAAGTATCACAGTAAATGGTACGGCATCAATACTATTTCCCCATTGTCTCGCAAGATTGGTTCCAGCATTGCCTGCTATTAAGATGGGGTAATTAATGTTTACTTTTTTATAATATTCAGCAACGGCTTGCTCTTCTTCTATGGCAATGCCGACAAACTGTACATTTTTATCGCGATATTGTTCTTGTAGCTGAATAAAGTCAGGAATTTCTTTTAAACAGGGAGGACACCACGTCGCCCAAAAATTAATAATTAAAATTTTCCCCTGCCATTTTGACAGGCTCTGCATTTGACCGTTTAAATCAGGCAGAGTTGTTTTTAACAAACTCGCGGTATTTGTTGTTTGCGAATAATGAAGCCGCTGCACCGTTATGCCTCCTGCTAAAGCAATCAATGCAACAACTATGATAATAATATTTTGTTTCATAAAAACGTTTAGATTGTTTATCTACTTTAAATTTCAGGGTATTGGAGGCGCGACTTTTAGTCGCGCACGAAGTTTGGGCATAAATTTTAAAATGAGTTTATTTTAACCTCTTTAAATTTATAGATTTTAATGAGGTTTTTAAGTCTCGTGCGCGACTAAAAGTCGCGTCTCCGTGTTTTAAAGTAGGTGCTAGATTGTTCCCATTGATTCAATTCCAGCTAAAAATGTCGCCGTGTCTTGATAACCAATGACGCGATATTGTGAATGTTCTTTTTTATCGATTCCAAAAAATAAAATAGCGGGAGGGCCGATTAAATTGAAATGGCTTAATAATTCTTTATCAAGTTCAGAATTTTTAGTGACATCAACTTGCAAGAGGACAACATTCTTAAGGCGTTGTTTTACTTTTGGATCGGTAAAGGTGAAAGCTTCCATTTCTTTGCAGGAAATACACCAATCGGCATAAAAATCGAACATTACCCATTGACCGTTAGCACTGGCTTTTTCAATTTGGGTATTTAATTCTGCTAAGGAATTGATATGCTCAAATTTAAGCCCTTCTTTGTGGGCGGCAGCATTGGCAACGCCTATGCCTTGCAAAGGTTTTAAAGGGTTAGTGTTACCTGCACTGACTCCGACTAAGAGTAAAACACCGTAAATTAACAGAACCAATCCAAAACCTTTCCACAGTTTTCGCCAGCCGCTGCATTCTGGTGGCAAGGCTTCAATGGCATGTAGGTAGATTGAGGAAATGATAAATAAGATTGCCCATAACAGCATGATGATGGTTGCAGGTAAGATGCGTTCTAGCATCCATAAAGCGACCGCCAACATGATTACGCCAAAGACGGCTTTTGTTGAGTTTAACCAGTGTCCTGCTTTAGGTAATAATTTACCCGCAGATGCTCCCACAATTAATAAGGGTGCGCCCATGCCTAAGCCCATTACAAATAAGGCTGAACCACCGAGAACAACATCACCTGATTGTCCTATATAAATTAATGCGCCTGCTAGAGGTGCTGCAACACAAGGGCCTACGATAAGAGATGATAACGCCCCCATAATTCCCGCGCCTAAATAAGAGCCCTCACGGTGTTTATCACTGGAATCATGGAGCTTTGCTTGCAGGCTTTTAGGAAGTTCCAAATGATAAAAACCAAACATGGACAGCGATAATAAAATAAAGATGCTGCTAAATAGGGCAATCACCCATGTTTGTTGGAATGCGGCTTGTAAGTTACTGCCGAAAAGCGCGGCTAATATGCCGAATACTGTGTAGGTCAGAGCGGAGGCAACGACATAAGCAAGCGATAATAAAAAAGCTTTTTTAGTGGTGATATTTTTTCCTTGACCCACAATAATGCCCGATAAAATCGGAATCATTGGAAAGATGCAAGGAGTTAATGAAAGTAATAAACCAAAGCCAAAAAAACTTAATAGCGTGAGTGGTAAAGTATCTTTTTGTAAGGCGTTAGCAATTTGGTTTTGTTCAGATACAAGAGGAGTTGCATTAACGGTAGTGGCTTTAACTGTTGGTGTTATTTGCTTGGCAACAGGTAGATTTAGAGATATTTGCTTTGTCATCGGTGGATAACAAACGCCTCTATCAGCACAGCCCTGAAAGTCCGCTTCTAAAACAATGGTTTCTGCATTAGTGGTTTTGCGTAATAAGGCAACATCAAATTTTAATTCATGATGAAAAATTTCAACCTTCCCAAAGGCTTCGTCATGAGTCGGCTCACCATGAGGGATCTCATAGGTTCCTAACTCTACATTTTGGCTGTCGATTAAACGCAGTTTGACTTTTTCTTTATATAAATAATAACCGTCAGCAATCATCCAGTTTAACTGCAAGCTGTTTTCATTTTTTACCGTAGCAAAAAATTGAAAGGCTTCCTCAGCAGGTAATAATTCATCTTCAAATAAGCCCGCTGTAAATCCTTTGAATCCCGAAACGATTTGTTTAACAGGGTCAATAGTTTTGCTTTTTATGGTCGCGGCTGAGGCTAAGGTTAAATTTAATACTTTTTTCTGTGGAGGATAACAAACACCTATATCAGCACAGCCTTGATAGTTTACTTGTAATTCTAGTGCGTTTTTATTTTGAGGGTTTGTGATAGAGCTTGGGATGGTGACGGCGTTTCTATAAATAATGACATCGCCAAAAGCCTCGTCACGCTTTGCTTTTCCTTGAGGAAATGACATTTCCCCTAGACTTACATCAGCGGTTTGTGACTTTGCTGAAAAACGGTGTTGGTATAGATAATAGCCTTCGGCAATTTGAAACGATAACTCCACATTGTCATTAACAATATTGGCAGAGACTTTAAAGGCTTCGTCGGGCGGTAATAATTGCGGTTCATCAGCTACGGCAAATAATGGCGATAGCAGTAGTAAAAGGTAAAAAAAAATTATTCGGGCAAAAGGCATGAGTTAATCCATTGAAGGTATTGCGGAGAAGCGTGTTCCATAGGGACTGCGACGACTTCTGGAAGTTCATAGGGGTGCAAGTTGATTATTTCTGTTTCAATTCTTGCATAAAAATCGTCGTGGGATTTAATAAGTAGTAATTGTTCTTGGGCGGATTCAATCTTCCCTTGCCATTCGTAAACCGAAGTGACAGCGGGGAGAATATTGACACAAGCTGCCAGTTTTTCAGTCACCAAATGCGTTGCAATTTCATTGGCACTATTATGGTCAGGACAAGTGCAGAAAATAATTTGATAATTTAAAGACATTTTGAACTGTTTTTTGAAAACGGCATATTATCCTAGAAATCGCGACAATTTGCCCTTATATTATGTTAAAGATTCTTAAAATAATGAGCATTCAAATGAAAATTGTACAAATCATCTTTCTGTTTTTCCTTACCGTTCCTTTTGTTGAAATTTATTTATTATTACAATTAGGGGGAATAGTCGGTGTATTTCCTACTATCTTTTTGGTCGTCTTTACGGCGGTACTAGGCGCGTGGTTATTAAGGCAGCAAGGTTTTGCAACATGGAAACGCTTTCAAGATAATCTGGCTAAAGGCGAAATGCCAGCCTATGAAATGATAGAAGGGCCTATTTTATTGGTGGGCGGAGCGTTATTGTTAACACCAGGATTTTTTACCGATGCGCTAGGTTTTGCTTGCTTGATTCCTCAAATACGTAAAGCGTTTGCTAAATATATGATCGAAAACCATCTACTTCAAGCGCGATCGGGTTCTCCTTTTCAACAAGCTAAAGCAGAAAATAGCGCGTTAGACGGTGAATTTAAACGGGAAGATTAATTCAGGAAGCAGTGTATTAAAGTTGAAGGGGAGAAAGTTTGTTTTTTATCTTTTACCTTTTTAGATTCACCTGTAAAATCTTTCCCTTTTATTAAAATTTATGTCGCGCCTGCTTTTTATCAGTCAATATTGCATCAATATTATTAATTTTATTAACGAATGGATAGGTAAAATC
>WTBX01000306.1 GCA_013138855.1 Methylococcaceae bacterium | reverse complement strand
GCACTAGAAGCGGATTTTTTTCCAGCGATACCGTTAGAAGTACTCACTAAAACGATTGCAAGCTATCAAGGCTTAGGTTGCTGGTCTGCTAACCCTTGTATTTCTGAACAATCTTACAATACCTTATTAGAGGTGTTTTTATATAACAAAATGATTAGTCGTAGATTTGACTATCAAGCGGCGATTGTTCCCCCACCTGAATAGTTACAAAACTTATAAACCATGAAGGGCATGAAGAATATGAAGCTTGCTGGTTTCCAAGCTCTGCTTGGAAACCCAGTTTATGAGGCTCCAGCTTCATGTCTTCGAGAAGCGGAGCTTCTGACACTTACTCCCAAGCAGAGCTTGGGAGTAAGCTTGAAGGTTTGGAGGATATTATTGAAACATACCACCGTCTTTTTCAGCACTATCCATATCGGCTAAAGTCATCACGCTATCATCGCTACCAAAAGCATTCATGTTTTCAGAAGCTAGTTTAATCATTAAGCGAACTTCATTACGAGAATCTGCCGAATTAAGTGCATCTTCATGGCTAATTTTCCCCTCGCGATAAAGGTTAAATAAGGCTTGATCAAACGTTTGCATTCCGTATTCAGCCCCTGCTTTCATCACTTCTTTTAAGCGATGTACTTCGCCTTTATGAATAATGTCTGACACCAACGGGGTATTTATTAAAATCTCAATCGCAGGAAAACGTCCTTTACCATCCGAGCGTTTAATCAATTGCTGAGCGACAATACCCCGCAAATTTAACGATAAATCCATAAATATTTGCGGGTGCATTTCTTCTGGGAAGAAATGCAGGATTCTGTCCAGAGCCTGATTCGCATTATTAGCGTGTAAAGTCGTTAAACATAAATGACCTGTTTCTGCGAAAGTAATTGCGTGCTGCATGGTTTCGCGGGTTCTTACCTCACCGATTAAAATAACATCAGGTGCTTGACGTAAGGTGTTTTTTAAGGCGACTTCATAAGATTCAGTATCTAAACCCACTTCGCGTTGTGTCACCATACAACCAATATGAGGATGTTCAAATTCCATCGGATCTTCAATGGTAATGATATGCCCTTTACTATTTTGATTCCTGTGCTTAATCAAAGAAGCTAGCGAGGTTGATTTACCTGTACCTGTCGCACCAACAAAAATAATCAATCCACGTTTCTGCATGATTAACTCTTTTAATACAGGCGGCAGGTTTAATGAATCAGCATCAGGAACAGTGCTTTCAATTCTACGCAAAACCATCCCCGCCGCATCACGTTGAGTAAATGCACTCACTCTAAAGCGTCCCATTTTGCCCGCTGCGATTGCAAACTGACACTCTTTGGTTTGTTTAAATTCTTCTTTTTGAGCCTCACTCATAATGCCTTGAACTAACTTTATAGTTTGCTCGGCATTTAAGGGAGTTTTTGCCACTTGAGTCATGGAACCATCTATTTTCATTGATGGTGGCAATCCCGCAGTAATAAATAAATCCGAAGCCTTTTTTTGAACCATTAATGCCAATAATGCGCTAAAATCCATCATAACCTCCGCTTATACAAACATCGCTTTATTAACCGCTTTACTGCGAGCATCCGCCACAGTTATTATTCCTTTGTCGACTTTATCTTTTAAATCCTGATCCAGTGTCTGCATTCCAACTTTACGTCCTGTTTGAATGGCAGAATACATTTGTGCCACTTTAGCTTCTCTAATTAAGTTTCTAATCGCAGATGTCCCAATCATGATTTCATGTACCGCCACACGACCGCCACCGATTTTTTTCAATAAATTTTGTGAAATAACCGCTTGTAATGATTCAGATAACATTGACCGAATCATATCTTTTTCAGCAGCAGGGAATACATCGACAATACGATCGACGGTTTTTGCAGCCGAGGTTGTATGTAATGTTCCAAAGACTAAGTGACCTGTTTCTGCCGCCGACATGGCAAGACGAATCGTTTCTAAATCCCGCATTTCTCCAACTAGGATGATGTCAGGGTCTTCCCTAAGAGCAGAACGCAAGGCTTCATTAAAGCCTAAAGTATCTCTATGAACTTCTCGCTGGTTAATTAATGATTTTTTACATTTGTGTACAAACTCGATAGGGTCTTCAACAGTGAGGATATGCTCATATTTATTGGAGTTAATATAATCAATCATCGCTGCCAAGGTGGTTGATTTTCCAGACCCCGTAGGACCTGTTACCAAAATCATTCCGCGTGATTCATTAGTCACTTGTTTAAAAAAGGGAGGTGCTCCTAGCTGTTCTAAGCTTAAAATTTCTGAGGGAATACATCTAAAAACCGCCGCTGCCCCACGATTTTGGTTGAATGCATTCACACGAAAACGAGCCACACCCGGTAATTCAAATGAAAAGTCAACTTCCAGTGATTCTTCATAATCTTTACGTTGTTTGTCATTCATGATGTCATAAATCAAACCATGTACTTCTTTATGGTCTAAATCGGGAATATTAACCCGACGCATATCACCATCGACTCGAATCATCGGAGGTAGTCCTGCCGATAAATGTAAATCTGATGATTTATTTTTAACCATAAAAGTTAATAATTCAGTAATATCCATAACATCCCTCTATAAAATTTTAAGTGTAAAATATTTACCCATAACGAGCGTCTTTCTTTTTCTTATTTAATGCTATTTGTTAATAGTAGCATCATTTTATAAACACATCTTCTATGAATACAATAAAGCAAAACTTTTATCAAATACAGTCAAAAATACGTCATGCTGAAATTGCCTGTCAACGTGATAAAGGCTCGGTGCAACTGTTAGCGGTGAGTAAAACTAAACCTGCCAGTGATATTGCAGAACTTTATAGATTAGGTCAACGCCATTTTGGGGAGAATTATTTACAAGAAGCATTGGAAAAACAACGACAACTCGGAGCATTTAATATTAGTTGGCATTTTATAGGGCCGATACAATCCAATAAAACCAAGTCGATTGCCGAGCATTTTAGTTGGGTGCATAGTGTGGATCGCTTAAAAATAGCCAAGCGATTGAGTGAGCAAAGACCACATTTTTTACCGCCACTTAATATTTGCTTGCAAGTTAATATTAGTGATGAAGATAGTAAGTCGGGGGTGAGTTTGGCTGGGTTGCCTAAGTTAGTCGCAGACGTTAATGCCTTACCTAATATTCGTTTACGTGGCGTGATGGCAATTCCTGCACCACAAACAGATTATGAATTACAGCGTGAACCTTATCGTAAGCTTTATCAGGCAATTGCTGATTTAAAATTATCTGAGTTAGATACTTTTTCGTTTGGAATGACTGGTGATTTAAAAGCCGCGATTGCAGAAGGGGCAACGATGGTAAGAATAGGAACAGCGTTGTTTGGTCAGCGTGATTATTCATCTAAACAATAATCGTAACGACTCAGTCGGAGCCGCGACTTTTAGTCGCGCCCGAAGTTTCATAAGCGAGATTATTTAAAGCGGCCTAATTTATAGATTTTGAAGGTGTTTTTAGGTCTGGTGCGCGACTAAAAGTCGCGTTTCCAAAGGCGAGTCCTACGTTGATTTTATACATTGAAATTTATGCTTTATCTGAGGTTTTGGAGGAAAACCCTGTAAACGCTTTTCGGTTTCTAATGATTGGCCTTTTTGACAATTTTCAGGGCAAGGATCGGTGATATTTCTGCCTACTGCTGTCCATTTTGACCAGTGTTCTCCACATTCTGCTGATGTTGTTGCAGGGACTGCTGTTGATGCTATCTCAGGAATGACTGGAGGTGGCAGAGGTTTTTCTATGGCAGAAGGAGCGGCTGGGAGGTTTATGTTATTTTCAACGCTTATATCTATATTTTTCTGGTCAGCACTTATTTCTTTGATTAGAGCGGGTAAGTTTTCATAACCTGTCACAAAAGGAATTACTTCAACGACAAATAAGAGTCCTGCGGCACTAAGGCTGAGTGCTTGAATGAGTTTTTGATTATTCATGATAGCTATCTAAAAATGAAATTGTTTTATATTGAATATGAAACACTTTAAACGAAAGCAGAGTTAACTAAAAGTCAGCCCTGCTATTTTTCATTACATTAGTGGTAAAAGCTGATCTAAAATTTTATTATTCGTCGCTAAAATTTGTTTAGGAAAAATCCCATCATTACCTTTAAAGTCCGTCACTGACGCGCCCGCTTCTTTCGCAATTAATGCGCCAGCAGCAACATCATATAAATTTAATTCCTGTTCCCAAAAAGCATCGACTTGACCATCTGCGACCATACATAAATCATGTGCAACCGAACCAAAACGGCGTTGCCCTGTAGTTTTTTGCGCAATTCTGCAAAAGCGTTCTAAATTATTATCTTTTAGATAACTGCGTAAACAGGCGAAACCTGTGGCAATCATTGAATCCCCTAAGTCGGTTTCATTAGAAACGCGAGTGACTGCGCCATTTTTCCACGAACCTTTATCTTTTTGAGCGCAGTAATAATCATCAACGGCGGGGACGTAAATACCACCAAAAACGATTTCTCCATCAATTTCTAAAGCCACGCTAATCGACCAGAAATATTGTCCTTTAGCGAAAGAATGTGTGCCATCAATCGGGTCAACAATCCAGCGTTGTGCTTGGTTGTCCGTTTTGCCACTTTCTTCACCCCAAAAACCAAATTGTGGATATTTAGTGGTGAGTTTTTCTTTTAAAAAGGCTTCAACAGCAATGTCTGCTGCGGTGACGAAATCGCGCGGGGCTTTTTTATTTATGTCGGTTTTTTTTAAGTCATTAAAATAAGTTAAGGCGAGTGCGCCCGCTTCTCGAATAATTTCTTCGAGTACCGTCATTGAGATGGACATGGATTAAACCTTGAGTGTTGAGATGATGGAGACGCGATTTTAAGTCGCGCCTGAATGCTAATTTTAGTAATACTTTTAACTCGTGCGCGACTGAAGTCGCGTCTCCGTATTTTGTTCAATTGTTAGATGCGAATGATTACGCCAAAAGAAAAAATATAAGGCTGAACCGATTAAGACCCCTGTTAAATTGGCCGCTGCATCCGCCATGCTGAAATCACGCAAAGGCAAGAATAACTCTTGAATCCACTCGGTAGAAATCGCTAACAATAATACGGGGAGTTGGTGAAATATCGGTGAACGTTTGGAAAAAAATAAATAACAGCTACAGGATAGGAGTAAAAATAACCCAAAATGCGCGTATTTATCGAAATAAGGAATACTTTTAGGCATTGGGATGGGTTCTGGGCTGAATAATGCGAGTACCGCGAAGGGTAGCGTGAACATTAACAGTTTTTTTAAATAGTTTATTTGCTGCTTTGACATAGAGTAATAAAAATATCTTTATGAAATAAGGGAGCATCCTGCTTTGGCGTTGTTAATTGTGAGATAAGGGATGTTGTCATTTTAACTCTGAATACATGTAAGACTGGCGGCTATCTGAAAGACGTAGTCTTTTTGATAGCTGCCAGTCCCCATTTATTAGCGTGGGGACTTGCAGCGAGCTAAAGGACTTTGTCCTTCAGCTCGCCGCCAGCCTTATTATTGCCAATTTTAAGTAGGCTATTTTTATTCAGCTTCCTCAGGTCGCCCAATCCCAAAGCTTTCCAATATCATCAAAAACACACCCACACAAATAGCAGAATCGGCGATATTAAAGGCAGGCCAGTGCCAGTTTTGGTAGTAGACATCTAAGAAGTCAATCACATAACCATAGGCTACACGGTCGATTAAA
Organism: Methylococcaceae bacterium; assembly: GCA_013138855.1. Classification (GTDB taxonomy): domain Bacteria; phylum Pseudomonadota; class Gammaproteobacteria; order Methylococcales; family Methylomonadaceae; genus WTBX01. The sequence goes on along the minus strand of WTBX01000306.1, from coordinate 13,753 downwards.
TTACCAATGGCACCGCCTAGCACTAATGATAAAGAAATGGATAGCAATACCTCTTGCTTTTTTAAACGTGCTATCCATACCGTAATCACGATACTGATAACAAAGGCAAGTCCTGCAAATAACCAGCGTTGCCAGCCGCCAGCCTCGCTTAAAAAGCTAAAGGCCGCGCCTGTGTTATGCACATAGGTAAAATTAAAATAGGGCATTATTTCAATCGACTCGCGATATTGCATCGAACCTGAAACCGCTAATTTAGACCATTGATCTAAAACGATTGCGATCGCTGATAAGGATAACCATTTAAGCATAATGTCTAACTTCACCTTCGCCTGCAATATTTCCAACACAGCGTCCGCATAATTCTGGATGATCTTCCGTTTCACCGACATCTTCACGATGATGCCAGCAACGTACACATTTTTCATGGGATGAAGCGACCGCTTTTAATTTCAGGCCGTCTAAATCAGTTTGTGTTGCATCATCTGGGCAAGAACTTAACGCTTCGAGTGAGACTTTAGAACTAATAAAGACGAAATGCAGTTCATCAGCAATTAAATTTAACGCTGAATAGGTTGCTTCATCGGCATATAAAGAAACTTCGGCATTTAAAGAGGAACCAATTTCACCTTTAGAGCGTAAACCTTCCAGTTCTTTACTGACAGCAGCACGAACTTCCATGACTTTATTCCATAGCTCCGCGTTTAGTGGCGTATCTGCATCTAGTGGAAATAAATCTTCGTACCATGTTTCTAAGAATACCGATTCACTTTGACGATTAGGGATATATTGCCAGATTTCATCGGCGGTATAACTGGTAATCGGCGCAAGCCAGCGTGTTAAGGCTTCAATAACATGATAAATCGCAGTTTGTCCTGAACGACGCGCTAAACCATCAGATTTGGCGGTATATTGTCTATCTTTAATAATATCTAAATAGAAACCGCCTAAATCCATCGCGCAGAAATGATGCACTTTTTGATAGATATGTTGAAATTGATAGTTATCATAATCCGCTTTTAATTCTTCTTGTAAGCTACACGCTCTATCAACCACCCAGCGATCTAATGCCAACATATCACTGGCGGCAACCTTGTCGGTTGTAGGGTCAAAATCATTTAAATTAGATAGCAGAAAACGCGCCGTATTACGCAAGCGTCTATAACCGTCTGTCGTTTGTTTCAAAATATCTAAAGACACATTCATTTCGCCGCGATAATCAGTAGCCGCAACCCATAAACGCAACACATCCGCGCCTAAGTCTTTCATCACTGATTGCGGTGCGATGACATTACCTGCTGATTTAGACATTTTCTTGCCTTGTGCATCAACGGTAAAGCCATGCGTTAGCACTTGTTTATAAGGTGCAACGCCATTTATTGCGGTTGAAGCGAGTAAAGACGATTGAAACCAACCTCGATGTTGATCTGAACCTTCTAAATATAAATCCGCAGGAAATTCTAATTGCTCACGGCGATTAATCACCGCTTCATGGGTTACGCCCGAATCAAACCATACGTCTAGCGTATCAGACATTTTATCGTAATATTCCGCCTCATCACCCAGCAATTCAGCAGCCTCTAAAGCAAACCATGCTTCAATGCCTTTTTCTTCGATGAGTAAGGCGACTTCTTCGACTAATTCGCTAGTGCGAGGATGCAATTCGCCTGTTTCTTTATGAACAAAAAAGGTAATCGGTACGCCCCAAGTACGTTGACGAGAAATACACCAATCTGGGCGATTATTCATCATCGACTCAATACGCGCTTCACCCCACTCAGGAATCCATTTTACTTTTTTGACTTCTTTTAACGCCATCTCGCGGAGTTTATTGTTCTCCATCGAAATAAACCATTGTGGAGTCGCACGAAAAATAATCGGGGTTTTATGTCGCCAGCAATGCGGATAACTGTGTAATAGCGATTCGTGATGCAATAAACGCCAACGCTCTCTTAAGACATCTAAGACTTTTTCGTTAGCACTAAAAACATGCTGACCTGCAAAAAACTCAGTGTTAGGCAAAAACACACCGTTATTGCCAACAGGATTATCAACAGGCAAATCATAACGCAGACCGACAATGTAATCGTCTTGGCCATGACCTGGTGCAGTATGTACCGCGCCCGTACCTGCTTCTGTGGTGACATGATCGCCTAAGACAATAGGTACTTGTCGATCATAAAAAGGATGTTGTAATTTTTGATGCTCTAAAGACTCACCTTTGCAATAAGCAATCACATGGTAATCATCAACACCATAACGCGCCATCACATCTTTTAATAAGGCTTCTGCGACTAAGATTCGCTCTTTTACACCCTCATTTTCAATTTGAACAATCGCATATTCTAATTCAGGATGTAAAGAAACGGCTTGGTTTGCAGGTAATGTCCAAGGCGTAGTCGTCCAGATAACAACCGATAATTCACCTTCGCCATTATGCTCAGGCACATGATGACAGGCATCAATAAAGGCGGCTTCATCTAGCACTTTAAAACGCACATCAATCGCGGGCGAATGTTTATCTTCGTATTCAACTTCTGCCTCTGCCAAAGCCGAACCGCAATCGGTACACCAATGCACAGGTTTTTTACCAGCAATAATATGATTATTTGCGTAGATTTTGCCTAAAGAACGCACAATATCCGCTTCAAATGCATAATCCATCGTTAAATAAGGATTATCCCAATCACCCAACACCCCTAAACGAATAAAGGCATCTTTTTGGAGCTTAACTTGTTTAGCGGCATATTTACGGCATTCTTTACGAAAAATTTCAGGCGAGACTTTAACCCCCGCTTTACCGACCTTTTTTTCTACCTGTAATTCAATCGGCAAACCATGACAATCCCAGCCCGCAATATAAGGCGCGTCAAAGCCTGATAAGGTTTTAGATTTGATAACAATATCTTTAAGGATTTTATTAACCGCGTGACCAATATGAATTTCACCATTTGCATAGGGAGGGCCATCATGCAAAATAAACTTAGGGCGACCCGCAGCAAGTTCTCTAATCTGTTGGTATAAAGTATTTTTAGTCCATTGCTTTAAACGTTCTGGCTCGCGTTGTGCTAAGTTACCTTTCATCGGAAAGGCGGTTTTGGGTAAATTCAGAGTCTTTTTATAATCCATCGCTGTTATCTTTTTAAACCTGCAAAATATGTTAAGTCGTTGATAAGGGTAATCATACTAAAAAATAGCCACTTATGCCTTTTTCCTTTGCATTATCAAACAATTTACAACGAGCTTGATAGCTATGACGGCCAATAATGAACAATTAAAGGTTAACTTTGTAGAAATTGGCTACCAACTTAAAACGGGACAAAATGAAAGCGCGAGACCTCGGAGGTCTGATTTCTCAATGTTAATCCCTTGCACGTCTAGCAGTCTGTCATGGCACGCTAGCAACGGTGTCTGACCCGCAGAAACCGCTTTGGTTCATCGTTACATGCGCCGTTTATGGCTCTATCATTCATGGCTTTATTGGTAATTCCTGAACTTAAAGTTAAGCGTTCAAAGTTTATTTGATGACAGCGTTTTTAAATTTATTGATTTAAGACAGGGGAAATAGAAAACTTAAATTCAAATTTTCGTGCTTTTCGTGTCTTTCGTGGACATTTTTCTTACATAATACCTAACATCAGTTATTTACTCCAAAATTGAAATGATTAAAGAACGATTTGATGACAGAGTATTTCAATTTATTAACTTAAAAGTGGTAAGATGAGCGTCCATTTAATTATTAGATTTTTAACATAGCCGTTGAAAGATAGCTGCGGCTTTTTAGGGAGGTAATTTGAAAGATGAATTTTTCACGCTCCCATTCCATACGTTTTATGTTAGGGCTTATCCTGACTTTTTGCTGTGCAAATCTGTTTGCAGAAGCTGACAAATATACGCCACCGTATAAAATATATTTTTATAATCCTGAATCAAATATCAATAATTTTCATTCTTTAAAAGTTAAGTTTGATAGCTATTTGTCTCAATTTGGCGCGTTTGAATTTCAGCCTTTCGATAAAAAAGAAACCTTTGAAAAAATGCTTCAAGAAACTGACGACGGTATATTTTTACTTTCCAGCTGGCATTATCAGTTTCTAATTAAAAATAATTCACTAAAGCCTGTGTTAGTTGCCATTGCCAATGGAAAAATCACCCAAAGAAAAACACTGAGTTCAACATCAGATTTACAACGACTTGAGGATCTCAGAGGCAAGAGCATTACTACCGCAGGCAGCAAGCAATACTCTAAAAACCGGCTAAGAGAAATTTTTAGTGATTATCCACAAGAATTATTAGATTCCATAAAATTAGTTAGAGTCCCTACCGATATGGATGCGTTATCATCAATTAAATATGGAATGTCCGCTGCGGCCTTAAGTAGTGAGGCGAGTCTTAAAAAATTAAACGGTATTTATCCTAAGTTGTATGCCCAATTACGAACGCTTGGAACCAGTAAGCAAAAGTTTCTCGCATTAGTCGTTATTAAAGGACATCATGAAAAAGCTCAACAACTTCTCAACATCCTCCAAAAAATGAGCCAGACCGTGGATGGGAGAAACAAATTACATATGTTAGGTTTAGAAGGCTGGCGTATGTTGACAGAACCTGAACTCAAGTTATTGAACGTTCAGGCGGGAGGCGAATGATGAAACCTTATTCCTTGCCTACTTGTGTTTTACGTAGCTTTTTATCGCTCGTTTTAATCCTAACCAGTTTATGGACTAGTGAGGTCATTGCAGATAATCGTAACGTTGTCATTATTAATTCAAATTCTAATATTCCTAAGTATCAACGTCCTCAACAAGCGTTTGAAAAAGAGCAGTCTTATCACGTTAATACGATTAACTTAGCGGACAAACAGCTTAATACCAAACAAATAAAATATTCATTACAGCAAAGCGATATTATTTACGCAATTGGTGCTAATGCCTATCAGTTAGTAACGGAAATGACGGTAGATAAACCGATGGTGTTTTCTACCGCGATTAATTGGAAACGCCTACCCGAAAGAGCGAATACTTATGGGGTTTCTAACGAGTTACCCGCAGGAAGACAGTTGATGATGTATCGTTATCTTTTTCCTGATCTTAAAAAAATAGGCATTATTTACAGCCCTCAAATGAATAAGGAGTGGTTAGAGGAAGCTATTGATACCAGCAAAGATGTGGGGATTGAAATCATTAGCGAAGCCATTGAAGAAAGTGATGAGTTAGAACCTATCTTAGAATCCTTGTTAGGCAAAGTCGATGCTTTATGGCTCATTTCTGATTCAGCCATTGCCTCAAAAAATACCATTTTAAAAATTTTTAACACGAGCAAAAAAATGCAAAAACCTGTTTTTGCTTATCATGAAGTTTTTGTCGGTTTAGGGGCGTTATTGGTTATTTCGGCTGATATTCCTACGATTAGTCAGCAAGTTATCTCACTGATGGATGATGTTTTAAAAAATAAAACTATTGATAAGGCGGTCGTATTTCCAGCAGGTTCTCATGTTATTTTAAATATGAAAGCGTTAAAACAATCGCCATTAAGATTGAATGAGACAGCTCTTGACTCAGTCAATAAGATTGTTGAGTAGAGCTGATAATGAATTTCATACGATTTAAAAAAGGGATTCGTTGGAAATTACTTTCTACGATGAGTTTATTAGTGATTAGCTTGTTAGCACTAGGGACTTATATTCAAATAAGCTCTCAAACTCGGTATTTTGATAGTGAATTAAAGACTCGCACTCAGTTAATGAAACAGTATTTAACTGACCGCGCTATTATGCTTTCTGAGTCTTTATCCCATCATGTCAAAGAAGGTATCGCCAGTTATAATTTTATTCAAATGGATGCCTTATTGAATAAAATAGCCGATGACGATAAAGAGCTACTTTACGTTATTTTAATGAACACCTCGCAAGAAGCCATCATTCACACCTTAAATCCAGCATTAGAAGAGGAAGTATTAAAGACCAAAGCGGCCTTGTTTGCAGCACAACAACAAGAGATGACACCGTTTGAATATCGCCGAGATAATCAGGAGATATTAGAAATTATTTTACCGATACAATTAGGCACTTCACCATGGGGCGTTTTACGCTTAGGATTTTCCCTAGAATTTTTGCAACAAGAGATTTATCAATCTAGACAAAAAAATAGTCAGCATATACAAGAAATGATTATTCAATCTTTATTGATTGCCTGTTTTTTTATACTTTTTTCGGTTGTGATTATTATTATGCTTTCGGTTAAATTTTCAAAACCGATTAGAGATTTAACCGAAGTGGCCAATCAACTCGCGCAGGGTGATTTTACCGCAACCGATAATTTTAAGCTTAAAACCAATGATGAAATCGAGGTGTTAGCACAAGCGTTTGTTGATATGTCTAACAAGCTTAAAGACTCTTATCAAAAACTTGAAGATTATAACCATGATTTGGAGCAGCAAGTTGGTAAACGAACCACTCAATTAGTTGAAGCTAGAGATCAGGCTCTTAATGCTAGTGAGGCGAAGACGGACATATTAACCTCAGTCAGCCATGAAATTCGTAATCCAATGCACGCGATTATTCTTTCTACTGAATTAGTGTTAAAAACACAACTTAATTCAAAACAACGTAATCATTTAACGAATGTGGTTAGGACTTCAAATAGATTAGTTTCTTTGATTAATGATTTATTGGATATAGCTAAGATTGAAGCGGGTAAATTAGAAATTGTGCAGACTAAAGTTAATTTAGATGAAATTTTAAAAGATATTGCTGATTTAACGCACCTTAAAGCAGAAAAAAAAGGCATCACTTTAGAGTTTTCCTTGGATAAGACGATACCACACTATTTAATTGGCGATCCTTTACGTTTAAATCAAATTATATTGAATTTGGTGAGTAATGCTATTAAGTTTACTGATAACGGGGGAGTGCAAGTTACTATTGAAGCCTTTAATCAGGAAATCACTAAACAATCGAATGAGGTTGATCTTAAGTTTTCTGTGATTGATACAGGGGAAGGCTTAAGCCTTGAAGAGATTAATCGCTTGTTTCAATCGTTTAATCAAGCAAATAGTTCGGTTGCCAGAAAATATGGCGGGACTGGCTTAGGCTTATCCATTTCTAAAAAGCTGGTAGAAATGATGGGCGGCTCTGTTCATGTCGAAAGTGAACCGAATAAGGGCAGTCACTTTTATTTTAAATTAAGTTTAAAAATTGATTTAAACGCGAATTATGATCTTGCTAATCACGTTAAACAAAGTGAAATTCAGTCGATTAATTCAATAAAAGGCGCGAGAATTTTGGTTGTTGATGATGATGAAATTAATCGTCTCATTGCTAAAGATATACTTGAATCGAAGGGTTTAAAGGTAGAACTTGCTGATGGGGGCTATCAAGCTCTGGAAAAAATTAATCGTGATAGCTTCGATATTATTTTAATGGATTTACAAATGCCTGATATGGATGGTTACGAAGCTTGTAAGAAAATTCGTAGTGATTCTCGTTATCAAGATTTGCCTATTATCGCGCTCTCTGCTCATGCCATGTCTGATATTAAAGATAAATGCTTAAAAATAGGCATGAATGATTATCTGAGCAAACCCTTTCAAGAAGATACCTTATTTAAAACCTTAGCTCTTTGGGTAAAGCTAGAAAATACTCAAGAATGTTCGTCGGAAATAAGCTTAGACCAAGAGTCTATCAACAAGAAATCTTTAGAGTGTTTAGCGGGCGTTGATGTTAAGACCGCTTTAAATAATAAAGAGGGAAATATAGAACTGTTTCAACAATTGCTGTTTGATTTTGCAGATGAGTTTGGCGATATTATTAATAAAATAAATCATGCTTTAGCCTCTCAAGATGACATAAAAGCGCAGCGTTTAGCGAGTCGCTTAAAAAATGAGTCCGCTAATCTTGAAGCTTATAAATTATATGAAACAGCCAAGGCTTTGGAGCTTGCCATTCATGAAAAAGAACATCGCTTTGAGGCTTTACAGGAATGTGATATTGCCTTAAAAGCACTTTTAGCGTCCATTAAAAAATTACCTATCGAATTTAACTAACTTCATATTAAGTTTTCAGCGTTTAAATTTTGTAATGACTCCAAGTATACGGAGCCGCGACTTTTAGTCGCGCACGAGACCTAAAAAACATCTCCAAAATCTATAAATCAGACCGATTAAAATAAGCTCGTTTTAACATTCATACATAAAACTTCGTGCGCACTAAAAGTCGCAGCCCGCCTAAGTAATGACTAAAATTTAATAATAAACCCGCCGCTAACTCTGCGACGGTCTTGAGGCGATGCGGTAAAATAAGTGCTTTCAGATTCGCCGACATTATAATGCTTTGTATCGAATAAATTACTAACATTCAAAAACAGAGAAAAATTATCATTTAATTTTGCTTGAGCAAACACATCAAGCCGAACATAATCGGGTGCAGTATGTAACTGTGTTCTATCGTTAGCATTAGATTGATAACTATAAGTGTCATCTATCCATAGCAGTTTCGGCGTAATGGTGTATTTTTCCAGATAAGTGTAACTTAAGCCTAGTTTGACTTTATGTTTAGCGGTTGCGGGTAAGTTAGTCGAAAATTCCTTTTGTTGTAAACGACCATCAACATAACTATAGTTGCCCCAAAGTTTTAAATGCGAATTGTCAGTAATTTGTTGCTGATAATTTAACGAAATATTGCCACCATACGAAACGGCCTTTCCCACATTGTCATTATGTTCGGTAAAGCTGATAGAGCCACCTGAAACAAAATCACTCACAGGCGAGGGTGTGGCTGTTGGTAAAATAATATCTTCTATCCAGTTGTAATAAGTGGTTAGATTTAAATCAAGATGTTTGCTAAATTGATGACTAAGAGTGAACTCTACCGTTTCTATGGTTTCGGGTTCTAGGTTTTCATTAGGGATTCTAAAAAAACTACTGGTATAACGTCCTTGTGCATCTTGTTGTCCTGAAAACGAACCAAAATGCCCATAGGTGAAAATCGGGCTAGGTGCTAAAAAGGCTGTGCCGTATAAGAGTTTTAACGTTGTTGCCGCTTGCGGCTTAATCACAAAGCCTAGGCGTGGATTAATAGTTGAAGTATATTGGGAATTAACATCATAACGTACCCCAAAAGTGGTTGAAAACATCTCATGCCAATTTGCACTCCACTGAAAATAGGCTCCGATATTGGTGTAATGAATCTTAAAAATACGCGAGGCTAATGTGTTATCCGTACCAATATAAGAAAAGCCCTGTTCATCAACTTCATTGTCAGTGTTATATTCACTTTGCAAATCTACTGTTTTTGGAATTGAGGTATAACTTTCAAACGTAAAGCCACTAACGAAGTGATGATTCTCATTTAAAACATAATCCAGATTCAACTCAATTTGTTTTCTATCTCCCCATGAGTATTTATAACCCTCTTCAAAGGATGAAAAAATATTTCTGAATTTAGAATTAGGTTTTAATTCATACCAAGAATAATTGGCACGTACGAGGGCTGAAAAATCATCCGTAATATCAAATTGATAATCCGCATACACAGTATCTAATTCAGTATTCCAATAGGCTTTAGTATCGTAATCAGCGGCATCAGGTAAAGCCCCCGCATCGGTACGGCTTTGAAAAAAACTATGATTCAAACCTAAATGAAATTTATCGTCATAATTTAATTTAAAATACGCGCTATAACTTTGACTTTCAGCGCGATAGCCTGCTCTGTCTTCGGCTTTGATAATCGTACTACCCCCAAAAGTAACTAAATCATTTAAGGCAAAATCACTAGGATAATCGTTAGATAAATTTGGGTTTTCAGAATTTTTAAAATGTCCTCCCGCAATGACTGAAAGTTCATCCGTTAATTGCTTGCCCGCACTGACATACGCACTGTAAGTATCATATTCACCCGCACTGGCTTTAATTCTGACACCATCAATATCTTTGCCTTTTTCGGTAATAATATTAATCACCCCAGTAAAGGCATCTGCCCCATAAATTGCAGAGGCAGGGCCTTGTATCACTTCAACCTGTTTTGCATAATGTAGCGGGAAATTATCACTAATGGGAATCGGCTCACCTGTGGGTGAATTAATTCGCACACCATCTTGTAATATCATAAAGCCATTGTTGCGTGCTAAACCGCGTATTGAAACTTGAGTATATTGAGTCTGTGAGGAATAACGCTGCACATCGACATTGGGCAAGTCTTCTAATAATTGCAGTAAATTATCATAACCGCGTTGTTGAATTTCTTCTTTAGTGACGACAATCACATTGGCTGGGGTATCACTGATTTTTTCTTCGTAGCGAGAGGCGGTAGTAATTATTTCTGCGTGTATATATTTCAGCTCATCATCTAATGCTTGATTAGCATCCGTATCCGCAAGTGCATAGGATGATATAGTTAAACCAAGAAATATTAGTTGTATAGAGAAATTCTTCATTGTTCTTTTTTTAATTATTTCCACCCATCAGAAAACAAATTTAAGAAGCTCTAAACGTATATAGATAAATGCAAAGTGCCTGAGCAAAAATTTTCACCTGTCTATAATATAGTAATAGGTTTATTTTTAAAGATAAATAATAAATTCAGCCAAACAAATTAGAATTTAACAATAAATCCTCCACTCACTCGTCTTCGCTCTTGAGGTGAGGCGGCAAAAGAGGTGCTTGCTGATTCTCTGGCATTGTAATGCTTAGTATCAAGGACATTATTAACATTTAAAAATAAGGAAAAATTATCGTGTAATTTTGCTTGGGCATATAAATCAAGACGTACATAACTGGGTGTCGTTTTTAATTGTGTTTCAGAATTACGATCATTCTGAAAAATATTAGTATTATCTATCCATTGTACTTTTGGCGTAATCGTATATTTGTCTAAATAAGTGTACGTTAATCCAAACTTTATTTTATGTTTAGCGGTTGCGGGTAATGCCGAAGAAAAATTATTTTGTTCTAATTCACCATCAACATAACTATAATTTCCCCAAAGTTTTAAATACGAATTTTTAGTAATTTTTTGCTGATAATTCAGGGAAATATTACCGCCATACGAATAAGCTTGCCCAATATTAGCATTTTGTCGAGTTCTGCTAATCACTCCGCCCGCAATATAATCACTGACAGGGGAACGGGTTGACTCTCCAAAAATAATATCATCCATCCAGTTGTAATAAACCGTCGCGCTTAAATCAAGCTGTTTGTTGAATTGATGATTAAGGGTAAATTCTAGCGTTTCTATGGTTTCAGGTTCTAACTCTTCGTTAGGTATTTGAAAAAAACTGCTGGTATAACGCCCTTGTGCATCTTTTTTCCCTGAAAAAGAACCTAAGTGTGAGTAAGTATCAATGGGGGCTGGAGCAAGAAAGGCAGTGCCATATAAAAATTTTAAGGTGGTTGCGGGTTGCGGTTTAATGACAAAACCTAAGCGTGGATTAATGGTTGAACGATAATCTGAATTAACATCGTAGCGTATACCAAGCGTGGTTGAGAACATTTTATGCCAGTCAGCGTGCCATTGAAAATAGGCACCGATGTTAGTGTAATTAACCTTAAAAATGCGTGAATCTAGCGTCTCATCAGAGCCAATATAAGCAATACCTTGCTCATCAACACCTTTATTAGTGTCATATTCTCGTGACAAGTCCGTGGTTTTTGGAATTGAGGAATAACTTTCAAAGGTAACACCACTCACAAAATGGTGGTTTTCATTTAAAACATAATCTAAATTTAGCTCTATTTGTTTTCTGTCGCCTTTAGCATATTTATAAGCATCTTCAAATGATGAAAAAACATTTTTAAATTTAGAATCAGGTTTTAATTCGTACCATGAATAATTAGCGCGGACTAATGCGGAGAAATCATCGGTAATATCAAATTGATAATCAATATAGGCAGTGCCTAATTCAGTATTCCAAGAGGCTTTGCCATTGTAATCAACCTTGTCTGGCAAGGCTCCTGCATCGGTGCGACTTTGAAAAAAGTTATGATTTAAACCTAAATGAAATTTATCATCATAATTTAATTTAAAATAGGCACTATAACTTTGAGTTTCACCACGATACCCTGCTCTGTCTTCGGCTTTGACAAGGGTATCCCCCCCAAAGGTTGTTAAATCATTTAATGCATACTTATCGGGGTAATCTTTCGCTAAATTGGCATTATCAGAATCTTTAAAATGCCCGCCCGCAACGACAGAAAGTTTATCGGTTAATTCTTTGCCTGCACTAACATAAGTGCTATAGGTATTATATTCCCCGACACTTGCTTTAATCCGAATACCATCAATGTCTTTAGCTTTTTCAGTAATAATATTAATCACACCTGTAAACGCATCCGCCCCATAAATCGCAGAGGCAGGGCCTTGTATCACTTCAACCTGTTTTGCATAATGCAGTGGGAAATTATCGCTAATGGGAATGGGTTCACCTGTTGGCGAATTAATTCTCACGCCATCTTGTAATATCAGAAAGCCATTATTGCGTGCTAAACCGCGTATTGAGACTTGGGTATAATTAGTTTGCGAGGAGTAACGCTGCACATCGACATTGGGCATGTCTTCCAATAATTGCAGTAAATTATCATAACCGCGTTGTTGAATTTCTGCTTTAGTGACGACAAGGACATTGGCAGGGGTATCGCTGACTTTTTCTTTATAACGAGAAGCGGTAGTAATTTCTGCTTGTATATATTTAATTTCATCCTCTAATGCTTTATCAAGTTCAGTTTTTGCTATCGCATAAGTGGATAAATTTAAACAAACAAAGATGATTCGTAGAGAATGATTCCACATGCAACGTCCACTTATATTATTTTTGTTATGACTAATTAACCAATTTTAAAAAGTCATGACAACTAGAAAAATAAAATAATTTTAGCATGAATTCTATTGTTTTTCTTTAGCTGGCAAGAATGTTCTCGTCAAGTAAAGTTTCCTAGCATCAGTTAGGGGTTGATATTACGCAAAATTAATTATCCACGAAAGGTACGAAATAAAACCGAGAATCACATAAGACTGGCGGCTACCTGAAAGACGTAGTCTTTTGGGTAGCTGCCAGTCCCCTAAAACGTGGGGACTGCCAGTCCTTATTTCGGTATTTTCACAAAAACCGCAGAAAAACCAAAATAAAAGCTGTTTAAATTAATTTTCACATCTTTGCGTAACATCAGTTAGGAATAAAGATTATTCCCAATTATCGTCATCATCTAGCCAGTCGAACATATCTTGACCTGGATATTCTTTAAAGCGTTTTTCGAGTTTATAGTCTTTATGCTCGCCAGTTGGATTACTGTAAATATTTAAATCATCATTATTAAGCGCGTTAGGGTGTTTACTATATTCGCGCATAAATTTTTGGTTAAACTGAGAAGTTTCGGTAGGGGTAGCGATAATATGAGGACGTATGATAACGACTAATTCTTGTCGCCCGCGTGTTTTGGCATCTTCTCTAAAAAAGAAACCTAATAAGGGTATATCACCTAAAAAGGGAACTTTACTCTCGCTATCACCTGCTTTTTCTTCGATTAAACCGCCTACTGCAATGGCAGTATTATCTTTAGCAATCACAGTTCCGCTAAAGGTTTTGCTTTGTACTGTTTTTACATTTGCCTCTAATATCTCCCCTGTTGTAGGAGATGGAATAGGAATTATAGCTTCTTGTGCGCTAATTCCCGATTGTTCGATTAATATACGAATGCTCACGGTACGATCAGCATTGATATTAGGAGTAAGTAATAATGTTGTGCCAACATTTCTAATAGGAGTCTGAGG
>WTBX01000256.1 GCA_013138855.1 Methylococcaceae bacterium | reverse complement strand
TTGCTGATGCAAAAGCTAAGGCTTTATTGTTGGCGGTGGATTATCAAGTTCCTGAACCTTGTGTTTATCCTTTAGCGGGAAAAACAGCTCAAGTATTATTAGGCATGGGGACTCAAGCATTTAGAGCTGTCGGTAAAGCGACGGCTTATGATGTCAAAATTTCTGCTGAATTATCAAAAGTATTAAGCGGTGGTGAGGGTGATTTTACTGAACCTTTAAGCGAACAGCAGATGTTGGATTTAGAGCTAGACGCTTTTCTGTATTTAGTTAAACAACCTGAAACCGTTGCGCGTTTGGAACATATTTTAGCGACTGGTAAACCATTAAGAAATTAATAAAATTCGAAAGAAACCATCACTTGAGCGATAAAAATAGATTTATAGCTCATATTTTTGATATATTTGAGCTATAAAAACAAGGTTTATCGCTCATGACACAAAATTTATGGAATTGGCAACGTAAAGAATGGCCGAATTTTTCTTACGATGAAAACGCACTCAAAGAACTTGAGTATGATTTTTCTAAAAACACAGGCATGATTATCGGAGCTTTTAAACACATCAATAATGATGAAAAAAATCATTTGATTGTTGATATTATGAGCGGTGAGGCTTTGAAAACGTCTGAGATTGAAGGGGCTTATCTCAATAGAAACAGTATTCAAACTTCTATTAGAAAAAATTTGGGATTGGAAACCGATAAAAGAAAAGTTTCTCCAGAAGAATATGGTATTGCTGAGATGATGGTTGAGTTATTTAAGAATTATAACCAGCCTCTCTCTGAGCAAGTTCTTTTTGACTGGCATAAAATGCTTACAAATGGAAGACGAGATCTTGATGATATAGGTCGATACCGAACGCATGAAGATGACATGCAAATTGTTTCTGGCAGACTTGATAAGCCAAAAATCTATTTTCAAGCTCCACCATCTCATACCATGCAACAGGAAATGAGTACCTTTCTCAATTGGTTTAATAAATCACAGGCTCAAATTTTTCCACTGGCACGAGCAGGAATAGCGCATTTTTATTTTATTAATATCCATCCTTTTGAAGATGGAAATGGACGTATAGGGCGAGCAATCGCTGAAAAATCAATCGCCCAAAGCATTGGTCGTCCTGCTTTACTTTCTTTATCACAGGTAATTCAGCGTAATAAAAAGGCTTACTATGCTGCTTTAGGAAATCATAATAAAACCTGTGAAATTACTGATTGGCTGCTTTTTTTTGCTCAAACTATTTTAGAGGCACAAGAACACACGCTTAAGCAGGTAGATTTTTTTATTGAAAAAGCAAAGTTTTTTGATTGTTTTTCTAAAAATATTAATGAAAGGCAAAAAAAGGTTATCAAACGACTTTTTGATGCTGGGTATCAAGGGTTTGAGGGCGGCTTAAGTGCCGACAACTATATTAATATTACCCGAACATCGGCTTCAACAGCGACGCGTGACTTACAGCAGATGGTGGAAAAAAAGATTCTCATTCGTAGAGGTGAACGCAAGGGTACACGTTATTATCTAAATATTAAATATAATAAAGACGTATAACTTTAATCGTTTCCATGCTCTGTGTTACTGCCATTAAATTAAGAGAATAGCATCTAAGTCGGAGTTCAATAGCTTTAGCCATTGGCGTGTCTCGAAAATAGCTAAAGCTATTTTACTCCTTTAATCTTCTAAGGACGCTCCAGCGTCCCCATACCCTAAATCAAAGCGTTATTCGACGCTGGAGCGTCGCTAACTGCATTCCCATGTAAAACGTGGGAACGATAAGGAGGCTGTGTCATGTTTTGGTTACTCGCTTTAATTATCATCATCTGGGCTTTAGCGTATTTTAAAGCCTCATTAAAAATCACCACCGCCGTATTTGCAGGTTTATTAACCATCTGCACCATTCAAAACGGTTTCAACCTTTGCGCACAAATTTTATGGGGAGTCTTCCTCATTATCGCTGCCGTGCTTAATATTCCCGCATTAAGACAAAAACTCATTAGCGCACCTGCCTTAAAATTAATGAAAAATGCTATTCCCAAAGTTTCACAAACTGAACGTGAAGCCTTAGAAGCGGGTGATGTTTGGTGGGATGCGGAATTATTTTCTGGCAATCCAGACTGGAAAGTTTTACAAGATTTACCCGAAACCAAATTAAGCGCGGAAGAGCAAGCGTTTCTTAGTAACGAAACAGAAACCTTATGCGCGATGCTAGATGATTGGGATATTACCCATAATCGTCAGGATTTACCGCCAGAAGTTTGGGACTACATTAAGAAAAATAAATTCTGTGGGATGATTATTCCTAAAAAATATGGCGGGCTTGATTTCTCCCATTACGCACATTCTCAAGTCGTGATGAAAATAGCTAGCCGCAGTAGTAGCGCAGCGGTCACCATTATGGTTCCTAATTCTTTAGGCCCTGCTAAATTATTATTAGCTTACGGGATGCAAGAGCAAAAAGATTATTATCTACCACGTTTAGCCATAGGTGAAGAAATTCCCGCTTTCGCTCTCACAGGACCTAATGCAGGTAGCGATGCGGGTTCAATACCTGATACTGGCATCGTCTGTTATGGAGAATTTGAAGGTAAGAAAAAAGTCTTAGGCATTTGTTTAAATTGGGATAAACGCTATATTACCTTAGGGCCTGTCGCTACTGTACTAGGTATGGCATTTAAACTTTATGACCCTGATAAATTAATAGGTGATAAAGAAAGTCTCGGTATTACGGCTGCTTTAATTCCCACTAAAACGAAAGGCGTTTCCATCGGGCGACGACATTTCCCTTTAGACTCCGCCTTTCAAAATGGTCCTAATTGGGGGAAAGATGTTTTTATTCCAATGGACTGGGTTATCGGTGGACAAGCAGAAGTCGGTAACGGTTGGAAAATGCTCATGCAATGTTTAGCAACAGGAAGAGCGATTTCCTTACCTGCTTTAGCGACGGCGGCGGCAAAATTTACTTGTCGCAATACAGGCGCGTATGCGCGGATTCGCAAACAATTTAATCTCCCTATCGGTGAATTTGAAGGCATACAAGAAGCCTTAGCGCGGATGGCAGGACAAACTTATATTATTGATGCCGCTCGTAAAATTTCGGTCGCAGCTTTGGATGATGGTAAAAAACCTTCGGTCATTTCTGCGATTATTAAATATGAACTCACTGAAAGAATGCGCAAAGTATTGAATGATGGCATGGATATACAAGGTGGCTCTGGCATTTCTTTAGGACCTAAAAATTATCTAGGTCGCTTATATCAAGTGATTCCTGTCAGCGTCACTGTAGAGGGTGCGAATATTTTAACTCGTACCATGATGATTTTTGGACAAGGTGCGGTACGCTGTCATCCTTTTATTCAACAAGAAATGGAAGCCTTAGAGAATAATGATGCTGCATTATTTGATAAAGTATTTTTTCAACACGCAGGTTTTACGATTCACAATTTTGCCGCCACATTTTGGCTGGGATTAAGTAGC
>WTBX01000162.1 GCA_013138855.1 Methylococcaceae bacterium | reverse complement strand
ATTTTAAAGGTTACTGCTTGTGCATAGCTTGAAGCAAGCATCAATAAGCAAAGGTAAATAAAGCGTTTCATGATAGCGTTCCTGTTTTTTAAGATAGAAATGTATTGTTGAGCAAGCGAGCTCCTGTGCCTATTCTTTGTCCTACATATTGGCGAATAAAAGTCATATATTCACATCCTGTTATAGCTGTGTGTTTTCTGGCAGACGTGCGAACCGTAGCAATTAATTTAGTAATTCTTTCTTCATTAAGGTCTTTTATGTCAGTTTCAATAGCTATATCTATGTATTCAAAGCCTTGCTGCCATAGCGGGTTGTCACTACTAATATGAGCATCTTTAAAATGGTATTTATCTATTAACAGTTCATAAATTCCGATTGCATCTAAATCAGTTAAAGTATCTTCTTGTTCGGCATTAAAGGCGGACAATCCACCTTCAAGAACACGGCTTTCATCATCTAAGTCAAAACTGTCTCTCATTTCCAATACAGAAAAATAGGGGACGGCATTATATTTTCGGCGTGGCGCTTGATAATAAACACAGCCATCGCATTTTTCTTCATCGCGAGAGGTTCCGCAGCATAAGCTACAAACAAATTTATCATCAACAACCGCACATTTTCTTTTGCCTTTGCGGGAATTACATATTGGACATTTAGCCATTTAAATCACTCCTATTTTAAAAATAATCATTAGCTGATTTTAATAATTGCTGTGCTTGGTGTTTGGCGGCGATGTTAATTAAGGTTAAGTCATCTTGTTTTGCTTCGGCTTTAACCACTTGATTTAAGAGTTTATCGTGTAATTCTCTATCGAATAACATACGCGCATAATGTTTGGCATATAACACTTTCGCCATTAGATTTTTATTATCAGATAATTCTAAGGCACGTTGAAAATGTTGTTGTGCAATATCAGGTTGTCCGCCTAATGCGGGGGGTAATAAGGTTGCGAGTACCGCTAAATATAAATGCCCTGCGCCTTGTTTGTAGCCTTCATCTAGTTTAACAATTTGCTGCATAATTGCTTTAACTTGGGCTAACTGGGCAATGGCGTTCATATCACTTCTATGGGCTTGAATCCATAATGCCCACGCTGTGCCGAGTGTGTATAGCGATTTTAAATCGTCTTCTTCGCTTTGTTTGATGATGTTTTCAAACTTATCGAATGGTAATTGTTGTAGTTCGCAGAAGTCTTGTTTTTGTAAACAGGCGGCTTGTTGTCCAAAGTCTAAAGCTTTATGACTTAAAGCTTTTGAACGCTGCTTGTCTTTATCTATTAATCCTGCATAAGAGCCATACAGTGTTGAGGTCGAGAATAATAAGCCTTGATTATCAGGTTGCTGTTTGATTAAGGCTTCTTGCATTAATAAATAAGCGGGGATGGCAGCTGTAACGGTTTTGGGATCGTTATGATTTAAGATTGCCGAGCTTAGATTATTTCCAAAATCTTCGGTGGCTGAGGATAGTAAAGATGTGCAAGCATTTAGATTTAATGCGGAAATTAGGACGATACTTTTTAAGGAGGTTGAAATTAAATTCATAATTATTTTTTTATTGTAGGCTGGGTTAGCTTATTGAGTGTAGCGAGATAACATAACTCAGCATTTAAGATATGTATATTTGCTAGATTTTAGTATTCACCCTATTCAGTCTAGGAGTTTTTTTCGACTACACGCTCAGCATTTTTTTATTCAGGAAAAACAATAGCATTGAAAAATAGGGTGCGTATTTCCCCTTAGGATTTTTATCAGTATATTTATCAATTTCCTTTTGTAGCGATGCTCTAGTCCATCCCTCCGAACCTAATCTACGTTTCATATTATTGATAAGGTCAGAATACGCCTGTCTACGATTACGAATTAACACATCATTATTCAGCCCTAATATAGTATTTATTTCATCATCAATCTCAGGATTATCCGAATATATTTTTCCCATCGTTTTATAAGCAATACTTTCTTCAATATGCGTCAATAAATTGACTGCGGACAACTCTTTGTCCGCTTTTTTAGTATCACAATGTTCATTACCTTGAATATTGTCTTTTCCCTCACAGGCAATAAATAAATTTTGGTAATTTATCTGCCTATCTCTATATTCTTCTTGAGGTTTAAAATGCTCAATTTTAGAATTTTTACACGCTATTCGAGACATGCAATAACAACAGACATAGCCTTGTTCTTCTAAAAGGTTTTTGCGTAAATTGCCAGACTCGTTATTTTTACAACCATCTTTAGATTTATGGGGAAAATCATTATATACCGTTCTATCATGACGATTTTCAGTCGCAATAGAAGCCCTATAGTTTGTTAATGTGAGCGGCTCCGTTCCTTTAGTTATTTTTCTCATAAACCGATTTAAGCTTGCTCAAAATGTAATATATTTCTCATCTGTAAAAGCTCTAAATCATCACCGCCTATCTCTTCTTCTAAATCATCTAAACATTGTTCACATTCATCATATTGTTCATCATTAAGTAAAGTCTGACATTTTTCTATTCTTTTAGAAATAGCCCCTAATCTAAAAGACTCTACGCCCATTACTTGCGTTAAAACCCAATTAATATCACGCCCATAAGAAACTAAATCATTAATAACTTCTATTTTTCCATTATTCAACGATAAAATTCTTAAAGATTCATTTTTTGCACTGCCAATAATTTGAGGTGAATGTGTCGCAAGAATAACTTGGCTGTTTTCCTGCACACAAAAGTCTTCATATATATTTATAATTTTATGTTGCCAACTAGGATGAAGTGAAATTTCAGGTTCATCAATTAAGATGATTTTGCCACTATAATCACCGACATATAAATTAAATATTTTTGATAATAAGGTCTTTTCGCCTGTTGATAAGTCGTCAATAGGAAATTCATGTCCTTGTTGGTTTTTGAAAAAAACATTATCTTTTTCATCTAAGCGACTAAAAGAAACTTGCAGATCCAAAGTAGCGAATATTTTTTCCATAATTTTTCTAATGGATTCATACGCTTCACTTGGTCTGTAATCTTTGTTTTTGATTAATTTATTAGAATAATCAACGATAAGACTTTGAGTATCTTTAGTTAAATTAACATCAATTGGGAAATACCGAATATTCCGCCTAACTTCGGCTATCCCTGTATTTTTTAAATTATATTTTGAAGATTTGAAGATTTTTTGACTGTTTTTTTTGTTGATAAAAGCACTAAGGTTACTTTTAAATTCACCGCTAACTTCAAGGTAGTCTTTATTTTCAACGTTTGTTTGAGTAATAAATTTATCAATATACTCTAGTAAACTCGTTTTTCCACTCCCATTTATTCCTGCCAAAATAATAACAGGCAAGGGCTTTCCTTCTTTATTCGTAAAGGAAAGGTTTAAGTTTGAAAACATTTTATAATTTTCAATAAATAGATGAGTAAGGTAGGTATGACTTGTTGTCGTTTCGGAAGTATTTTGAACAATTTTATTGTACCAATCATTTATATATTGATAAGTTTTTGTAGATATATTTTTTGCTTTCGAGAGAGTTCCACTAGGCTGTGGAAAATCATGACGCGCTTCATCTAAAATT
>WTBX01000245.1 GCA_013138855.1 Methylococcaceae bacterium | reverse complement strand
CATCGGCACTAATATTAGGGTTATTATTTACAAATTCAGCAATTTCGTGGGCTTTGGATGTAGGGGTTTTACCGACTTCACCTCCATAGCTGTGAAATTGAATATGAGTGATATGCGCTCTTCGCCCTTCGGCAGTTTCCATGGTATCTAGGGTGGTGGTGTAATTACCGCTATGTCCTAGATTATTACAATGAATATGCGCAGGGTGCGGTAAACCTAACTCATTACTGACATCTATCAATGATTTGATAATTTTGCGTGGTGTTAAATCAAAACCGCTTATTTTTTCATCTAAATTATGGACGTTGGAATTTTTATTGCCTTTCCACGGTTCATCGCCACCTGGGTTAACCAATTTAATCGCATAAGCTTTGGAAGCATTTAACCACCATGCCACCGCTTCTTTAAATTCTTCCGTACGTCCTTGTTCTAATAATTGATTTAAGCAGACATTGTTGGCAAGTAGTACATAAAATCCTTTATCGAGGACAGGTGTATCATCTAATTCTTCTATTGCATGACGTGCGCCCATCGGTGGAATCGCGGCTTCCATTGCAGTGGTGTAGCCTAAAGTGGCGTAACGATAACCTGTGGTGAAGGTGGATGGCACTGTGCCGCCTGTGCCTGAGCGTAATTCGTTGACTCTAGGGGAAACATCATGACGATGGTCTTCGGGTTGAAGTTTTCGTGCCAGATTGACTTTATGTCCTGCAATATGGCAATGCATATCTACGCCACCTGGCATGACTACCATGCCGTGTGCGTCGATGACTTTTGCATCATCTGGCACGGTGCTGACAATTTTGCCATTTAATATGCAAATATCTTTGATTTCTCCATCTATATTATTGATAGGGTCGTAGACTTTGCCGTTTTTTATGCGAATTGCGGAAGACATGGTTGCTCCTTGTTATTTTTATTATTTAAGTTTCGGAGTTTTTTCAAATAGTTAAATTTATTTGATTACTGTTTAGCTTTAGTCAATGGTTTAAATCATTTACTGTTTTAAAAACTAGTAACTCCTCTGTTAAAGCATTAAATGATTCAGGGCTTAAAGATTCAATTTGTTGTTGCTGAGTAATATTTAGCTTCCCAAGAAGAAAAGAGAGCTGTATCGAAACTATTTCAAGTTTGCCTTGATAAATACCTATCTCAAAAGCTTTTTGATATAAAGGCGTTTGTTTTATATTAATTTTAGGAAAATGAATCATACATTTTAAATTCAATTTAATAATTTAGTATTTGAATTTAGCCAATGTGTTAAATCGTCAGAGCTTTTAAAATCAAATAAAGCTGTTGCTAAAATATCAAGTTGTTGTTCTGATAATGTTTTAATTTGATTTTCTTGGGTCTCTCCAAGGTTATCGAAACGATACTTTGATAATGTTAATACCATTTGTAATGCTTTTTTGTTCTCACCCTTAATAAGGGCTTCTTGGTACAACGGTGTTTGTTCAATATTGACTTTTGGAAAATGAATCATAGCCTCTACCTCCTCACGAGTTAATTTTGGGTGGCGATATAAAATAATCGTTTCAATAAATCCATACAACAGGTCTTGTTGTTCTTCATCTTGGTCAGTTTCAACCAATTCACGCGCAATGTCGATGACCTTTTGCTCATCTTTGATGATAATCATTTTTAATAATTGCAATGATGTATCAGTCGTAGTTTTAGGTAAACTCTCGCGTAAATAAATTCTTGTCAGGCGCGGCTCTAATTCCTGATAATGAAACATATTGCCTACATCAACGCCTTTATTCGGAAAAATAACCACCGCTCGCCACGGATTTTCAGGTTTATATTGACGTAAATAAATGAAAATTTCAGTAAATAAACGGCTGTAAAAATCTTTATCTTTTTGAAACTGTATTTCGGTAAAAATTATCGGTAAATCTTTCTCTTTAGGAATAAATACGCCATCTATCGTAAATTTAAGTTCTTTGATTTCGATTGATTTAAATTCATAACTATCGGAAGAATAATCCAAGCCTGTAAGCGTGAAAAATAAATCAGGCAGTGATTGAAATAGGCGATAAAATAGTTTGTCAGTTTTCATCGTTTATTTAAGCCGCTGCTACAGGTTTTGTAATCCCTTTAATTTCACAAATTCGCTTTTTTATTGCCGTTAAAATTTCTTCATCACTTTTAAACGGTGACTCAAATGCAGGACGTAAACCTAAGGCGACATTATCCATCCTATAAACGGTTCCAGGAACATTAATGCCATAAGTTGCGGTCGTAAATGCAACCTTAGCCGCTTGAGTCGTATAAGTTGGTTTAGGATCTAAACTAATCACAGGAATTTTTTTAAGGTGTTCAATTGCTTTACGTGAAAAGTTAGAGGCAGGATCGCTGGCAATAACCATTAAAGCATCAGTATCACCATTCGCTAAAATATCAGTCGCAGTAAATTCACCAGGGTTAAAACGTGGATACCCACGATTAAAATTCACCGCAAAGGGATAACCTGTTTGCCATGACACCACATTATCTGCGCCTGTGACATTACCATGACCGCGCAGAGGGTTGGCGACAAAATGGGTGAATTGATTCAAATCAGTCGCTAAGGCTAATAACGCCCCAGTATTGAAATGTCTGCCTCGCGTCATGGTTAAACCCATCCCGAAAAACATCACTCCAAATTGACAGTTTTTCATGCGTTCGACGACATCTTTAATGGTTTCTAAAGGAATGCCTGTGCGCTCTTCAATAGTGTCATCGAGTTTTTTACCACGGACTAAAGCTCGCATTGCCCATAGTAATTCAAAATCACTACCGACTTTGGTTTGCAGAAAAATATCGCTTATCGCGGTGCTTTGTGTGGCACGCACATCGACAAAAACAATGGTTCTATCTTCTCGACCATTGGGAATATGCAAGCCTTTAGGTTTAACCGCATAACGCTCAAAATGACGAGGATGCGCTTCTGCGGGGTTACAGCCCCAGTACAAGACAAAATCGGCGCGGTTTTTAATTTCCCCTAAACTAGCTGTACTTTCACCCACGCCTTGAAACGCCATGCCACTAGGGCCATGACAAACTGAGGAAGTCGTATCAATATTACCGTTCATATAATCAGCAATCGCAACTGCTTGGCGTTGCGCCTCGCAAGTCGTATCACTTAAACCGTAAATGGATGGAAATTTAGCATTGACTAAAATCTGCGCGGCTTCTTCAACCGCTTCATCAACGCTGACTTCCTTGCCGTCTATCATCGCAGCAGGATAATCATCTACTTTATGTTCGATGAACCATGCTTTACCTAACTGACAAGCATTATTGGCGCGGGTGATACTTTTACCATCAGCGGCAACCGTCAATTCAATATCGTCACATACACAACCGCAAAACGTACATACGGCATTTTTTACTACTTTAGATTTTTCTGTCATTGTACTGCCCCCATCAAAGGTGATTTCCAATTGTTAGCGTTATAAAAACACTTTTATTATTATAATTTTTTATTCAGACAAATCTTATTTATGATTCGTGCCTTTAAAAGTAACTCTTTTTTTTGAATATGAAAAGGAAATTATGATGATTGATTTAAGGTTGGCAAAATATAAAGCTAGACCTTCGAGGTTTTTAAAACCTCGAAGGTCTGAATGTCATGGTTAATCAATCCCTAAATCACTCCACATTTCATCCACTTTTTTAACGACATCATCATCCATTTTAATAGTACGTCCCCATTCTCGCGTCGTTTCACCTTTCCACTTATTAGTGGCATCAAAACCAACCTTAGAGCCTAAACCAGACACAGGTGAAGCAAAATCTAAATAATCTATTGGCGTATTTTCTAAAATCGTTAAATCACGCGCAGGATCCATGCGCGTCGTCATTGCCCAAATCACATCTTCCCATTTGCGTACATCAACATCTTCATCGACCACAATCACAAACTTGGTGTACATGAATTGCCGTAAAAATGACCACGTTCCTAACATCACTCGCTTGGCATGACCTGCATATTGTTTTTTCATAGATATAACTGCCATGCGATAAGAACAGCCCTCTGGCGGCAAATAAAAATCTATAATTTCAGGAAATTGCTTTTGCAATATAGGAATAAAGACTTCATTCAGTGCCAGACCTAAGATTGCTGGTTCATCAGGGGGTCTGCCTGTGTAAGTGCTGTGATAAATAGGGGCTTGGCGTTGAGTGATTTTTTCAATCGTAAAAACAGGGAACTCATC
>WTBX01000012.1 GCA_013138855.1 Methylococcaceae bacterium | reverse complement strand
TCTGCTAGAGGTGTATCTTCATGCACATCGGTTAAAACAGGTACGCCAATTTCTTTTTTTACTTTCTCAAGAATACGTAAGCCTTCTTCAACGCCTAGACCTCTAAAACTTTCATGTGAAGAGCGGTTGGCTTTATCAAATGAAGATTTATAAATAAAAGGGATATTTAATGCTGTAGTGATTTCTTTTAAAGTCCCCGCTGTTTCTAAAGCTAACTCCTCACTTTCGATGACGCAAGGCCCTGCTATTAAAAATAACGGTTTATCTAATCCAGCTTCAAAATCACATAATTTCATATTGTTTAGTTCTCTTTTAGTTAAAGGTCTGAGTGATATTTAAAATATCATCAGTTTTATTGCGCGTTAGCTTCTTTATGCTCCACTGCCGCGTTAATAAAACCAGAAAATAAAGGGTGACCTCTTCTAGGAGTAGAGGTAAATTCAGGATGAAATTGACAAGCAACAAACCAAGGATGATCGGGAATTTCAATCACTTCAACCAATCGCCCATCAATTGATTTACCTGCAAAACGCATTCCTTTTGCTTCTAAAGGTTCAATATAATTATTATTGAATTCGTAACGATGACGATGGCGTTCAGTAATCACATCTTTTTGATACAACGAGGCAATAATTGAATCTGATTGTAAACGACATTTTTGACTACCTAAACGCATGGTGCCGCCTAAATCAGAATCTTCGGCACGAGTTTCTACCGTGCCGCATTCATTCATCCATTCAGTAATCAAACCGATAACAGGATGCGGTGTATTCGGTAAAAATTCGGTACTGTGTGTGCCTTCTAAACCTGCAACATTACGCGCAAATTCAATCACAGCTACTTGCATTCCTAAACAAATCCCTAAGTACGGAATTTTATTTTCTCTAGCAAATCGTGCTGTGGCAATTTTACCTTCGACACCACGCTCACCAAATCCACCTGGTACTAAAATCGCATCCACATCATGTAGTTTTCCTAAGCCTTCATCTTCAAGGATTTCAGAATCAACATATTGGATCTTCACCGTATTGCGTGTATGAATCCCTGCATGAATTAAGGCTTCATTGAGTGATTTATAAGCGTCAGTATGTTCAACATATTTA
Organism: Methylococcaceae bacterium; assembly: GCA_013138855.1. Taxonomy (GTDB): domain Bacteria; phylum Pseudomonadota; class Gammaproteobacteria; order Methylococcales; family Methylomonadaceae; genus WTBX01. Next base: position 4,605 of record WTBX01000012.1, on the reverse strand, counting down.
CCGACAATCGCGACTTTAACTTCATTTTTAGGGTGGGTAACCGCTTCAACCACTGCTTTCCATTCTGATAATTCAGCAGGTGGAACATCAAGACGTAGTTTGTTGACAACGATTTCATCCAGTTTTTGTTCATGCAATAGAATCGGAATACGATAAATGGTATCCGCATCAATCGCAGAAATTACCGCATCTTCCGCAACATTGGTAAACGAGGCGATTTTACGACGCTCAATAGCAGGAATAGGGGCTTCTGAGCGACAAATTAAAATATCAGGCTGAATACCAATCGTGCGTAACTCTTTAACAGAATGCTGAGTAGGCTTGGTTTTAATTTCACCCGCAGATTTTATATAAGGAACTAAAGTAAGGTGTATAAATATGGCTCTATCACTGCCTAATTCAACCCTAATCTGCCGAATCGCCTCCAGAAATGGCAAGGATTCAATATCACCAACCGTGCCACCGACTTCAATAATCGCAACATCCATGCCTTCCGCACTCGCATGAATACGGCGTTTAATTTCATCGGTAATATGAGGAATAACTTGAACGGTCGCGCCTAAATATTCACCCTTACGCTCTTTACGCAATACAGATTCATAAACCTGTCCTGTGGTGAAATTGTTTTTCTTAGACATGGTGGTTTTTAAAAACCGCTCATAATGTCCTAAGTCCAAATCAGTCTCTGCACCGTCCTCGGTTACAAAAACTTCCCCGTGTTGAAACGGACTCATCGTACCTGGATCAACATTAATATAAGGATCTAATTTGGTCATCGTGACCTTAAGACCGCGCTCTTCGAGAATCGCAGCCAATGAAGAGGCAGCTATGCCTTTACCTAATGAGGAAACAACCCCACCCGTAATAAATATAAATTTAGTCATGCAGAATCAGTTATTCGCCTAAGCACTAATGACATTAAAACATTTCATTTTAACATTTTCACGCCAGAACAGAGCGTTTATTTTTATCTGTTTTGCGCTTGAACATCTCGTTGCCTTAAATAATCTAACTTTTGTTTGATTTTTATTTCCAAACCGCGCTCTACAGGTTCGTAATAAACTCGGTCTTGTAAGCCTTCGGGTAGATAAACTTCGCCCTCAGCATAAGCGTTTTCTTCATTATGTGCATAACGGTAGTCTTTGCCGTAGTCTAAATCTTGCATTAACTTAGTCGGTGCGTTGCGTAAATGTAGAGGAACTTCTAATGAACCGCTATTTTTTGCATCGGCTAAAGCTTGATTATAAGCCATATAAACCGCGTTACTTTTTGCCGCGACGGCGAGATAAACAATCGCTTGTCCAATTGCCAATTCACCTTCGGGACTACCTAAGCGATCATAACTATCCCATGCGGCAAGCGTTAAGGGTAAGGCTCTAGGGTCGGCATTTCCTATATCTTCGGAGGCGATCCTAACGACTCGTCTCGCAATATACACGGGGTCACAACCGCCATCTATCATCCGACAAAACCAATATAAAGCGGCATCGGGATTGCTGCCGCGCACCGATTTATGTAGCGCGGAAATTTGGTCATAAAATTGTTCGCCTTTATTATCAAAACGGCGTAAATGCCCCTGTAAAGCTTCATTAACCACCGATTCATTAACGACAGCCGTGCCATTACGGTTATCGGCTAAATCAACCGCGATTTGTAATAAATTTAAACTGCGTCGCGCATCACCATCCGCACTTCTGGCGATAACGGTTATTAAATCATCGGAAATTTCGATGACTTGATTTCCCAGTCCGCGCTTTTTGTCGTGCAAGGCGGCTTTTAAAAGTTGGCTCAAACACTCAACGGTTAAGCTTCTTAATACATAGACTCTTAAACGCGATAATAAAGCGTTATTCAGTTCAAACGAGGGGTTTTCAGTGGTTGCGCCGATAAGAATCACCGTGCCTTGCTCAACAGGCGATAATAAAGAATCTTGCTGACTTTTAGAAAAGCGATGAATTTCATCAATAAATAACAAGGTTTTCATGCCTTGTTGTTGTGATTCTTTTGCTTGTTCAACCGCAGCGCGAATATCTTTAACACCCGCAAGCACCGCTGATAATTCGATATAGTGGGCATTAGAATTAGTCGCTAAAATTTTTGCCAGTGTTGTTTTACCTACACCCGGTGGCCCCCAGAAAATCATCGAATGTAATTGACCTTTATCAACGGCCGTTCTTAAAGGTTTTCCACTATCTAAAATATGCTGCTGACCGAAATATTCATCAATGGTGCAAGGTCTAAAGCGGGCGGCTAGCGGAGCATGGTTTAAGCTGTGTTCCATATTTAAAAGACAATAGAAGGTTAAAACGATTAGGGAGTAAAAATAGGTTTTTTAAGGTCTAACCAGAAAGTATCGTTATAATACTCCCCAAACTCTCGCGTGTTAAATCAGGTATAAAGTGATGGTAAGAAAACTTATTAGCTTTGATTGGGCTATCAAAAAAATTCTTCGCAGTAAAGCAAACTTTGGTATTTTGGAAGGCTTTTTAAGTGAGCTACTGTTTACTGATATTCGTATTATTGAGGTTCTTGAAAGTGAAAGCAATCAAGACTCTAATGATAATAAATCAAATCGTGTTGATATAAAGGTGGTTGATAACAATCAACAAATTATTATCATCGAAATACAATATTCGCGTGAGTTAGATTATTTGCATCGGATTTTATTTGCAAGTTCTACCGTAATTTCCGAACACATGGAAAAAGGCAACGCTTATTCAAAAGTCAGTAAAGTTATATCAATCAACATTCTTTATTTCGATTTTGGTGAAGGCGAGGATTATATTTATCATGGTACAACACGGTTTATAGGTTTACATGATGAGAGTGAATTAGAACTCACCGAGGAACAAAAAACACTTTATACTGCGGATAAAATCGCAGATATTTATCCTGAATACTACCTTATTGAAATCAAAAATTTTAATAATGTTGCTAAAGATACTTTAGATGAATGGATTTATTTTCTTAAAAATGAACAGATTGAAGATAATTTTACTGCCAAAGGCTTAAAGCAGGCGCAAAAAACATTAGATGTTCTGAAAATGAATGAGGAAGAACGTCATGCTTATGAACATCATCAAAAACAATTACATCACGAAGCAAGCCTATATGAATCAACTTATGTATTGGGCAAGCTTGAAGGTCGAGAGGAAGGAAAAGAAGAAGGAAGGGACGAAGGAAGGGAAGAAGGAATTTTAATTTCGGCTAAAAATATGAAACAAGCGGGCATAGATATTAATATTATTGCTCAAGTCACTTCTCTATCCATAGAACAAATAGAGACTTTATAAATAAATGTCTTTCATTAGGTTAGCTATATAAACACACAAACCTGAAAGCATAAAACGATAAAACCTATGTCATTAGATATTTTAAACCAGAGTAAAACAGCCATCCTCGCGCCTAGCGGTCTACAGGAACAACATATAGACCAAGTTATGAATCAGCTTTTAAGCGCGAAAGTGGACGCAGCTGATATTTATTTTCAATCCAGTCATTATGAATCGTGGGTGTTGGAATCGGGCATTATTAAAGAAGGTAGCCATAATATTGAACAAGGCGCGGGCGTTCGTGCGGTCTGTGGTGACAAAACAGGTTTTGCTTATAGTGACCGTATTGAATTACCGACTTTAATGGAAGCGGCGAATAATGTTAAAGCGATTGTCAGACAAGGACAGGATGCGCAAGTTGCCATTCAAAGTCCTGCGAATTGGAAACAGTATTATCCCAAAGCTAATCCCTTAAAATCATTATCCGATCAACAGAAAGTTGATTTATTACGCAAAGTGGATAGCGAAACCCGTAAATTAGATACGCGTATCGAAGAAGTCATCGTTAGTTTGTCGGGTGTGCATGAACATATTTTAATAGCTAATCAAGACGGCTCTTTAGCGGCTGATATTCGTCCTTTAGTACGCATGAGTGTCAGCGTGATTGTCGAAGAAAACGGTAAACGCGAACAGGGTAGTATGGGAGGGGGAGCGCGTACCGATTATCATTATTTTATCAATGAAGAACTCGCTTTAGATTATGGTAAAGAAGCTGTCAGACAAGCCTTAGTTAATTTAGAAGCCGTTGATGCGCCTGCGGGAAATATGACGGTGGTATTAGGGGCAGGTTGGCCAGGTATTTTATTACATGAAGCTATCGGACATGGCTTGGAAGGCGATTTTAACCGTAAAGGCACATCGGCTTTTAGCGGTAGAATTGGCGAACGTGTCGCCTCTGAGTTATGTACTGTGGTTGATGATGGCACATTAGCTGACCGTCGCGGTTCATTAAGCATAGATGATGAAGGTACACCGACTGAAAATACTATTTTGATAGAGAAAGGTATTCTCAAAGGTTATATGCAGGACAAGATGAATGCACGTTTGATGGGCGATAAACCGACAGGAAATGGTAGACGTGAATCTTATGCGCATTTACCGATGCCAAGAATGACCAATACTTATATGCTTGCAGGTCAACAACATCCCGAAGAAATTATTAAATCGGTGAAAAAAGGACTTTATGCTAAAAATTTCGGTGGTGGTCAAGTCGATATTACTTCAGGTAAATTTGTTTTTTCTAGCAGTGAAGCCTATTTAATTGAAGACGGTA
>WTBX01000163.1 GCA_013138855.1 Methylococcaceae bacterium | reverse complement strand
GTCAGTGGTAATCCGTCCACGGGTTTGTCGTTAAAATAATTAATATTCAGGCGTTTAAATTCATCACTTTCTGGCATGATAATAATCACATTATGCCCGCCATGCCTAGCACTTAAAGCCGACCAAAACGCTTGTTTGTCGCTGTTTTTCCATGTTTGTAACCAATAGGCAGGTTGATAGATGATTAAGCCGTGATGTGATTCTTTAAAGGCGGCGTTAATAAAGTCGCTACGGTGACATAAAGCAGGCGGGGCGTTATTGGATTCGGGTTCGTTACCGTTCCAAAAGCTGTATTCAGGCAAGAGGTCTCTAAGTATCAGGCTCAGTGGTGATAAAGCGGCTAACTCTTTGCTAGAAATGGCGAAATGTTTATAACGCACATTTACGGCATGGTAGGTTTTTATAATCTGTGTGAGTTCGTGAGTTAAGGTGTTGTTATCCATTTATACCTCGTTTTATTTTTTATACGTAGGGTGAACAATGTCCACATTATGCGGTGAGTGCCTCAGTTTCAAAAAACACCAAATTACGCTGTTGTTTATCAAATTCCATACCGATTAAAAACACTTCGTTTTCAGCATTTAAATATTTTTGCTGATAATTTTTAGCCTTAATTTGTGCTAACGCTATACCTTGTTGGGTTTTATCATCTAATGCTTTAAATTCGATAATGAAGATTTTATTATCTAGTTTCACCGTTAAATCAATCTGTCCATGATTAGTGCTGTCTTCTGCAATTACCGTTAAACCTAAAGCACAAAAACAGCTATAAACGATTGAGGCATAATAGCCTTCGTACAAGCTCATTTTATTTTTGCGATACCAATCATGCGGAATAGAAGCAAACAAGGCGTTAAACGCTTGTTTTAAACCTTCAAAATCGCATTGTTTTAAGGCTTTACGAATATCCGTCCGATTTCGGGTAATGCTGCTCGGTGTGCTATGAACTAATTCTCGCAAGATATAGTGATTTAAACTGGTTCTAACTTCGCGGTTAGGGTAAGTTAGATAAAATAAAGTATCACCATCAAACTCTTCAACTTTATCAATAGTTAAATAACCTGTCTGAAACAATATAGTTTCAAGGGTGATGTCATTAATATCAAAATCACCTAAATCTTCTTCACTCAAACAAATATTTTCTATGTCAGGCACATTGTATTGGCTACCTCTAATCAATTTTAATAAAAATGACGGGCTGCCTGTTTCAAACCAATAATTTTTAAAGCGTTTTTTTTCTAAATACAACAATATAGCAAAGGGGTTATAGACTTTCTCGCCTAAAAAGTTATAGCCGTTATACCAGCTTGCTAGTTCTTTAAAATCAACGCCGTCTAAGCGTTCTGTAAAAACGTCTTTTATTTCTTGTTCGGTATAACCGCATAAAGTTGCATAATCGGAACTTAGGGAAATATCTCGTAAATTATTTAAACCGCTAAATAGACTAATTTTGCTAAATTTACTCACGCCAGTCAGTAATACAAATTTAAGATAGGCATCGCTGTCTTTTAAGACTGAATAAATACTTCGCATTTCATCACGAATTATTTCGGCAAATTCAGGGTTATGTAGATTATCTAAAATGGGTTTGTCGTATTCATCGACTAAAACTACGACAGGCAAGCCTTTTAATTTATATAAGGCTCTTATGAGTTCGACAAGGCGGCTGTTTTCACCTTTAGCGGTTAGGGTAATGCCGTAGTCTTCTGCGTGTTCATTGAGGATGGCTAAAAAAGTTTCACTTAGTCTTTCTACTGAGTTCATCACCCCGCGTCCAAAGCTGATATGTATAACGGGGTATTGTTTTGACCAGTCCCAGTTTTTTTCCAGATATAAGTTTTTAAATAAGTGTTCTTCGCCTGCAAAAGCCGATTTTAAGGTGCTAAGTAATAGGGATTTTCCAAAGCGGCGCGGGCGTGAGAGAAAATAGTATTTGCCGTTTTCTGCTAATTTAGAAATAAGTGGAGTTTTATCAACGTAATAATGATTATCGTTGATTAATTCGGAGAAGGTTTGTAGTCCGATGGGGAGTTTTTTCATGGTTTTTATAGCCATGTGTCTTCGCCTTTTTGCAGGAGTTCTAAAAGGGTTTTGCGGGGGTCGCAGTCGTCGCCGAAGGAGATGGAGTCGATGTTGACGGCTTCGTTAAAGCCGAAGTGGTTTTTCCAGTGGTGGTTTTGGTTGAGTCGTCTTAGGTGGTGGCGGAGTTGTTCGGGTGAGCTGCATAAATAGTGTCCGAGTCCTGCGCTGAGGAGTTCTGAGAAGTCGATGCTGCTGCGGCTTTTGTATTTATGGAAGCGGGTCATGGCGAGGGCGTGGATGATGATTTCGTCGGTGAGTTTGGGGGTGCCGAGTCGAATTAAGATGCCTTCATCACGATTTTTGCGGGTTTCAATCAGTCCGAGTTCTGCCAGTGGGCGGTCGTCTACGAACATTTTTTTAACGCCTTCTAAATTTGATTCAATGCTATCTTTTGCATCGCCTTCAAGTATTACATCAATTTTATTAACAACTTCTTTGTATGGTTTCCAGTCTTTAGCTAAAACATCTAAACATAAAAAAAATTGATTATAAGGTTCGCATCGTTCAGAAAAACATATATTCAAATGAAAAGCCCACCATGAAGCTGATTTTTCTAATTTTGGGTCATTATCATAAATGGCACGCCCAGAATCAGTTAATTCATATTCCCCCAATTTGACCGACTTTATTAATTGTGCCGCTTGCATCCATCCTTGAATACTTTTAATAACATGACTTCCTGCGATTAATTCCTTTCTTACGTCTCTCATTTTAGCTTTAGAAAAAATATCTCGATTTGATTTTAATAACTCAATCGTTTTTCCTGTCCACCATTTTGAAACTGCAAATTTTTGTGTTCCTATTAAAGCCATGTGTTTATCCCTTTTGTTTAAAGATTAATATTTAAAATAATAAAAATATTTTTATGTAGCTTGTTATCAATATAAGTAAATAAAATAAGTTTAAAAATTTCTTTTAATAACGCCTCATCTTGTACTAAAACATCATATATTTCTTCAATAAAACCACCGTGAATATTTTCATCTAATAATTGTTTTTTAGATAAATGCCCAACACTCGTGCGTTTTAAATTATCGCTATTTTCTACTTCCCATATTCCATCATTTTTTAATTTACCAAACGGATAATGTGAATTTTCATATTTTCCATCTATAGATAACTGACAGAATAATTCTTTAAATGCTTTATCTATACTGTAAAAACTAAGCATTCTCTCTTTTTTGTGATAACACTGAGTTAAAACGTAAAGCAATAGAATAGGCTTATGTAAACTTATTTTTCCTTTTTCCCTAAAAGTTCTAATAGTTCGAAATTTTTCTAAAATTTCTTCGTTATTCATCGCGGCTACCAACTTAAAACGGGACAAAATGAAAGCGCGAGACCTCCGAGGTTTTTAAAACCTCGGAGGT
>WTBX01000438.1 GCA_013138855.1 Methylococcaceae bacterium | reverse complement strand
TTTCGCGTATAAAAGAGTTAAGCTTAATCACCGCAAGAAACACTCAAGATGCCATTAAACTTGCTGAGGATAAGCAACCAGACATCATTATTATGGACACTGAATTTCCTGATAATAGTGGTATTGAAGCAATTCAGCATTTGAAAAGTAATCCTCTGACACAATCCATTCCTGTGCTAGCACTTGGTGCTGCTTCTTATGAAGAAATTAGCCAAAATGTAAGCTTTGAGCAATATTTAACTAAACCTATTAATGTCAGCGAGATATTAAAAAGTATTTATAGCGTTTTAGAAAACAAATCTTAAAATTTTTCAACTTGTACGATTAGATTATTTGAAAAACGGTGGAGTCCAATAGCTTTAGCTATTGGCGTGTTTTAAAAGCAAGAACCTTTCGGACTGTATGATTAAAAGACTGGCGGCAAGCTGAAGGGCAAAGCCCTTTGGTTTGCTGCCAGTCCCCACGCTCATATTAATATTTAGGAATGCGGTTTTAATAACTTACGAAACTATATCAGTTAACTTAGTAAAACTTATAAACCATGAAGGGCATGAAGAACATGAAGTTTTAATGATTTTATCTTCATGCCCTTCATGGTAAAAATATATTTTAAGTTTCGGATATTATTTAATCTTCATCCCTTAATGGGGACTGGCAGCTACCCAAAAGACTGCGTCTTTCAGCTAGCCGCCAGCCTTATGTCATTCTCGGTTCTACTTTAAAAAGCAGCGAAAAGTAAGTAACCATTCATAAGTCTTCTAACATTTCTATAAACCGTTTCAGTAATTATGACTCGTGCGCGACTAAAAGTCGCGTCTCCAACAGCTCAGAACAAATAATCAATAACGAGTCCTATAAACACACTCATTCCAAAATAATTGCTATTCAGAAAGGCTTTAAAACACAACGCTTTTTCACGATGAAAAATAAGTTTTTGTTGATATACTGATAAGCCAGCAGCAGTCGCCACACCAAGATAATAGGCAAAGCCTAAGTCTTGCATTTGTCCAATCGTAATCAATAAGCCGATAATAATGAGCTGCAACACCGCCATGATTTCACGTTCTTTATCGCCAAATAAAATCGCGGTAGATTTCACCCCAATCTTCAAATCATCCTCTTTATCAACCATCGCATACATGGTGTCATAAACTAAAGCCCATAATGCTACGGTTAAAAACATAACCCATGCAACGATAGGAATAGTATTAATTTGCGCCGCAAATGACATTGGAATCGCCCAGCCAAACGCAATCCCTAAATACGCTTGCGGTAAATGGGTATAGCGTTTCATAAACGGATAACTGGCAATTAAAAATGCACCGATTAAGGATAATAAAATCGTCATCACATTTAATAAAAACACGGATGCAAAGGCGATGGCGATTAAAACAGCGAATAATTTTAGAGCTTCTTTAGGGCTTACTTTACCCGCAGCAATCGGGCGTTGTTTAGTACGTTCTACATGCGGGTCAAAATCTCTATCGGCATAATCATTAATCACACAACCTGCCGCTCGTGTTAACACTACGCCTGAACAAATCACTGTTAATACTAATAAATCAGGTTTACCATCACTCGCAACCCATAATGCCCATAACGCTGGCCATAATATAATTAAAATACCGATAGGTTTGTCGAATCGTGCTAATAAGCAGTATTGCTGGGCGCGGTCTAAAAGATAGGCTTTATCCATTGTCCTCTCCCTTGATAGTGTTAATGATATTGCTGGTTGAGTGACCTTCTAAAAAAGTTAAGACTTTAACTTCCCCGCCATTTGCTAACACTTCTTTATGCCCTGCAATGGTCGTAATATCCGCATAATCACCGCCTTTAACTAAAATATCAGGCAATAATTGGGAAATCACTTGTTGCGGCGTATCTTCTGAAAACGGCATCACCCAATCAACACACTCTAACGCAGCTAACATTTCCATACGTTGAGAAACATTATTAATCGGGCGCGTTTCGCCCTTTAAGCGTTTAACCGATTCGTCACTATTAACTAACACGACCAATCTATCCCCTAAAGCTTTTGCCTGCTTTAAGTAAGAAACATGACCTATATGCAAAATATCAAAACAGCCATTAGTCAGGACAATTTTTTCACCTTCAGCTTTTGCATTATTCATCGCAGCCAAAATTTCAACCACTGTTCCTACGCCACGGTGATGAGCGCGTTGGCCATTAAGTGCGTAATTAAATTCTTCGGTGGTAACCGTTGCTGTTCCCATTTTTCCAACTACAATCCCAGCAGCAATATTTGCCAATGTCGTTGACTCACTTAAACTCTTTTTCGCAGCAAGACTGGCGGCTAATACGGAAATAACGGTATCTCCCGCACCAGTTACATCAAAAACTTCTCGCGCATGAGTTGGTAAATGCAAAGGCTCATCCTCTTTACTTAATAAAGTCATGCCTTGTTCACCACGAGTAATTAATAGTGCCTCTAGCTCTAAATCATTTAAAAGCGTCATTCCCTTATCCACAATTTGCTGTTCATTCTCGCAAACACCGACAACGGCTTCAAATTCATTTAAATTTGGGGTAATTAATGACGCGCCGCGATAGCGTGTAAAATCAGAGCCTTTAGGATCAACCAACACTGGCTTTTTCATTTTTTTCGCCAAGCTAAGAAAACTCTCCACATCACTCAAAGTCCCTTTACCATAATCAGATAAAATAACGACTTGAGACTGCTCTAACTCAACATGATAATGATGCAACAAAAATTCACTACTAACCTTATCAAAGCCATCCTCGAAATCCATGCGAATTAATTGTTGATGGCGACTCATTACTCGCAATTTCGTAATAGTCGGGTAATCCTCTAAAGCATTAAATAAACATAAAACCCCTGCTTTTTGCAGCAGATTTTTTAATGCCTCAGCCGCTTCATCTAGCCCAACAAAGCCCATTAATGATGCTTTCGCGCCTAAATCGGCAACATTTAAGGCGACATTGCCTGCTCCACCTGCACGTTGCTCATCTTTATTAACGTGAACCACAGGAACTGGGGCTTCAGGGGAAATACGCGACGTTGCTCCATGCCAGTAGCGATCTAACATTAAATCGCCAACGATTAACACACGAGCAGAAGAATAATCAGGTAATTGCATAGCTTTACGAGCCGTTGATAACACAAAATGCTATTATAACGGTTTTATTTACTCTAGGAGCGCAAAGCATGAGCGTCAGTATCATTCATAACCCGCGTTGTAGCAAATCCAGACAAACTTTACAGTTGCTTAAAGATAAAGGCATAGAGCCTGAAATTGTTGAATATTTAAAAAACCCGTTAACGGCCGAGCAACTTAACGATATTTTGCAAAAACTAGGAATAGAACCCCGTGAATTAATGCGTAAAAAAGAAAATGATTATCAAGAACTAGGGCTTGATGATTTGTCTTTACCGCGTGGTGTATTAATTAATAGCATGATCAGTCGTCCTAAACTCATTGAACGCCCTATTGTGTTGGCAAATGACAAAGCGGCAATTGGCAGACCACCCGAAGCCGTTTTAGAGATTCTGTAAAGTTTAAAACATGACAAAAATCTTAGTTCTTTATTATAGCCGTGATGGGCATACCGAAAAAATGGCAAATCAGATTGCCAGAGGTATTGAATCTATCCCAAATGTTGAAGCAATACTGCGAACTGTGCCTGAGATTTCTGCGGTATCTGAAAAAATCGCCAATGAAATTCCAGAAAAAGGTTCACCTTATGTCACGCTAAATGATTTAAAAAACTGTGATGGACTTGCCTTAGGTAGCCCGACCCATTTTGGCAATATGGCCGCCCCCTTAAAATATTTTATTGATAGCACCACCCAAGTTTGGTTTTCGGGCGCATTAGCAGGTAAACCCGCTGCCGTCTTCACCTCCACAGGCAGTATGCACGGTGGACAAGAAACTACGTTATTATCAATGATGCTACCTCTGATTCATCATGGCATGATTTTAATGGGTGTACCTTATAGTGAAAATTCATTAAGGGAAACCAAAACAGGCGGCACCCCTTATGGCGCGAGTCATTTATCTCATGAGCAACTTGATTTAAGTCATGATGAAAAAAACATTTGCCAAGCCTTAGGCGCAAGACTTGCAAGCACAGCCATTAAACTTAAAACATGAAATCACAGCATTTTTATTACGCGACTTTAACCGCTTATTTTTCACTGTTTTTTTTATTAATACTTTGGAATACCGTTTTATCCCCAGCCAAAAACGCGCCGATGGCAATCATGTTAATGGCCATCACCCCTTTACTATTACCCCTAAAAGGAATGCTTTGTAAAAACCTTAAAAGCTGCTCATGGATGGCATATATGAGTCTAATTTATTTTATGCATGGCTCAAGTGAAGCCTATGTTAATGCAGATTTGCGTTTCCTTGCTATACTTGAAGTTTCCTTTAGTTTATTACTTTTTTTCGGGGCGAGCTTTTATGTGCGCTTAAGTAAAAAGACCACCTAATCATGAGCATTATTCAATTCCCATTACAATTTGAGTTTCAAGCCAACCAAGGTTTTAATACCTTTTTCCCTGCATCAAATCAGGAAATTATGACCGAGTTACAAGAACTAGTTTCGGGTGCAGGTGAACAACAAATTTTTCTATATGGTGAAGATGGTTTCGGAAAAAGTCATTTATTACAAGCCTGCTGCCAATTAGCGCATAAAAAAGGTATGAGTCCTTTTTATTATCCTTTTAATAAAAAGAATTTGCCGACCCTCTCCATGTTTGAGGGTTTAGAAGAAGTTGAACTGGTTTGTTTTGATAATGTCAGTGAAATTACAGGTGATTTAGATTGGGAACAAACTTTTTTAAATTTTTTAAATCAACATTTAGAAAATAATAATCGCTTAGTCCTCGCGGCTCGCTCACATCCTCAAGACATCGCCGTAAAACTTCCTGACCTTAAAAACTGCCTCAATGCAGGACTTGCCTTAAAATTAGAGCCGCTAGAAGAAACTGAGATTGTCGAAGCCTTAATTTATAAAGCCAGTTATATGGGCATTACAATTTCCCGAAAAGTGGGGCATTTTTTAGTCACGCATTATGCGAGTGATATGCCCTCCATGTGGGTTTTACTGGGGCAATTAGATAAAGCCACTTTATCAGCACAACGCAAATTAACCATTCCCTTCTTAAAACAAATTTTGGAATGATTGCGCTACCATTTTAAGATGGGACAGTTGTACTCAGACCTCCGAGGTTTTCAAAACCTCGGAGGTCTAGCTCCTATTTTTTATCCCGCCTTAAAGTTTATAGCCAAAACCCCCTTTCACTCCGAGACTATAAGTTAAATTATCATGAAAAAATTGATAGTCATAATTTTATACAGGGAAAAGGCTGTAATCACTGCAACCAAACAGGTTATCAAGGACGTATCGGAATTTATGAATTATTAGAAATGAATACCCAATTATCAGATTCGCTCAGCCACAACAACATTCGAGAATTCACCCAATTAGCACGCAAGCAAATAGCAGGAAAAACTCTGCGTGACAAAGTCATAGATTTAGTCCTTGCAAAACAAACCACCGTTACAGAAGCGATACGAATTAGCAATCAATTTGATGAAGAATAAAACAAATTGTCCACGACATGTGCAGGAGCCGCGACTTTTAGTCGCGCACG
>WTBX01000259.1 GCA_013138855.1 Methylococcaceae bacterium | reverse complement strand
GCAGAAACCTAAAAAGTTTGATACCAATCTTGTCGCGATTGGCGCAGGTTCAGGCGGTTTAGTCACCGCTTATATTGCGGCAGCCGTTAAAGCCAAAGTCACCTTAATTGAAAAACATAAAATGGGCGGTGATTGTTTAAATACAGGTTGCGTGCCATCAAAAGCATTAATCCGTTCCGCTAAATTTTTATCCCATGTTACCCGCTCGGTAGAATTTGGGATTAAAAAAGCCGAGGTTGAATTTGATTTTATCGAGGTTATGGAGCGAGTACAAAATATTGTTAAAACAGTAGAGCCACATGATTCTATCGAACGTTATACCGAATTAGGCGTTGATGTAGTGACAGGGACGGCTAAAATCATTTCACCGTGGGAAGTTGAAGTTACCACTGAAACAGATGTGCAAACTATTAGCACCCGCTCAATTGTGATAGCAGCAGGCGCACGTCCTTTTGTGCCGCCCATAAAAGGCTTAGATGAAGTTGGCTATATGACTTCGGATAATATCTGGAATCTACGTGTAAAGCCTAAACGCCTAGTGGTATTAGGCGGAGGGCCAATTGGCTGTGAATTAGCTCAAGCATTTGCGCGTTTAGGCATTGAAGTTACCCAAGTTGAAATGTTGCCACGAATTATGATTCGTGAAGATAGCGAAGTTTCAGAGATGGTAGCAGCAAAATTTCGCAAGGAAGGGATTAAGGTTTTAACCAACCATACCGCCAAAGAATTTCTGTTGGATAATGGTGAAAAGGTTCTGATTGCTGAACATGAGGGTAAAGATATTCGCATTGAATTTGATGAAGTTTTATTAGCGATTGGACGAGTAGCGAATATTTCAGGTTATGGCGTTGAAGAAATGGGCATAGAATTATCGCCACGCAAAACCATTGCAGTAAATGCCTTTCAAGAAACCAATTACCCTAATATTTATGCCTGTGGCGATGTCGCAGGCCCTTATCAATTTACGCATACCGCCGCGCATCAAGCATGGTATGCAGCGGTTAATGCTTTGTTTGGTGGTTTTAAAAAATTTAAAACTGATTATTCGGTGATTCCGTGGGCAACCTTTACAGATCCTGAAGTCGCTAGAGTAGGATTAAATGAGCAAGAGGCTAAAGAACAAGGCATTGCTTATGAAGTCAGCCTCTATGGCATTGATGATTTAGATAGAGCGATTGCCGATAATGAGGCGCATGGTTTCGTAAAAGTCTTAACTGTACCGAATAAAGATAAAATTTTGGGTGTTACGATTGTGGGCGAACATTCTGGCGATTTAATTGCTGAATTTGTATTAGCAATGAAACACAATTTAGGGCTGAATAAAGTATTAGGTACAATTCATATTTATCCGACCATGGCAGAAGCAAATAAATATGTCGCAGGGGTTTGGAAAAAACAGCATCAACCTAAAAAATTACTGAAATGGATAGAAAGCTATCATACTTGGCGGCGGGGTTAAGTATTCGAGCATAAGGACGGTGGATTTAACAGCTTCCAAAACTATAAAGTATTGCTAAAATGGAGTCCAAAACATGTTTTGGATTCCGAAATATAAAGTTATTGCTATTTGCTTAATTTTCGTACCTTTCGTGTTTTTCATAAACAATGCGCACCATCACTTAAGCTTAGGAACACACACGAAATAACTTGAGCAACTTTATGAGCGGTTGTAGACCTCCGAGGTCTTGAAGACCTAGGAGGTCTGACTCTCGTCAAGTTTTAAGCTATAAAGGATAAATTGATTAACTTATTTCGTGCATATTCCTTAGAAACAATAAACACATAAAATATGAAACCAACTGTTGATAACATTGCCGCTGAATTAATCCAAAATCAAACTTTTATTGATGACTCACTACATCTAGCCATAAACGATTGCATTTTAAAAATAAGCTCTAACTCCTCTAAATTAATCGAAAGACTACGTAATTATTTTGCTCATATTGTTACCGATAAACGCGATTCACAAATCGACATTATCGCCATTCAATCTGCTAACCTAAATTTACCCTATGAATTTATAGATGTTAAACGCGAAGCTTCAAAAAGCGGTCGTAAAGATGCGTGTTTTGAGCTTGAAAATGGGCGTTTGGTTAAAAAAGTCAGAACAGGGATGACTTTTTTACAAAGTGTGCCGTATAAAATTGCCGCAGGTGACTGTTTGACGAATGATAATCAGGTGATTAATTTTATTAATTCCCAATATATGACTTGGTTACAGCATAGAGAGTGGGTGATTTGTCATGCGGCGGGGGTGAGTGTTAATGGTCAGGCATTAGCGATGGCGGGTTTTTCGGGCGGTGGTAAATCGACGTTGATGCTGCATTTATTAAATCATCCTGAGTTTGATTACTTAACGAATGACCGTTTATTTATTCATCGTGAACAACAGTTGGTTAAAGCCTGTGGCATTCCAAAGCTACCGCGTATTAACCCTGGTACGTTAATTAATAACGCTAAGTTGAAGCCTATTATTAGTCCTGAGAAAGCGGAAACTTATGCAGCGATTCCTCAACAGGAATTATGGGATTTAGAAGAAAAATATGATGTTGATGTGGCTAATATTTATGGTAAACAGCCAGTGATGGATGCTTTGCCATTAGCAGGGTTTTTGGTGTTAAATTGGCAACGTGATTGCGGTGAAGCTTTAAAGGTTGAGCCGATTGATTTAACGCAAAGAATGGATTTGTTAGCAGCGGTTATGAAGTCAGCAGGGCCTTTTTATCAAAATACTGATGAGTCTTTTTTAGCTCCTAATACCACTTTAGATGAGTCTACTTATCTTCGGATTTTAGCGAATGTTCCCATTTATGAAGTTTCGGGTGCTGTGGATTTTTCGGCATTGGTGAGTTATTGTCGTAATACTTGGTCAGGGCTTTAGGTAAAGATGTCAGACCTTTGAGGGTTTTAAAACCTCGAAGGTCTGATAAAACACGGTTAATCAAGGGCAACATTTCTTAAAGGGATGTTACCTCCAGTGATGCCGATGATTTTGTAGAACTTGCAGGTGAAACTCTTAATGGCGTATCAAGTTATGACCAAACCAGTCATTGGACGGGTGAATTACCTGATTCAGGAAAATATCTGATTGCCATAGGCTCAACACGCGGTAATGCTGCTTATAAATTAACTATTTCTATCAGAGCGGAGCAGCGACTTTTAGTCACGCACGAGTTATACACTCAAACGATAGCAATAACACACACTACGCGACTAAAAGTCGCGGCTCCACGTACTTAAAAATAATTATTGATATGCAATCACTGGCAAAATTAAACTGGCAATGTCGTCGAGGAATGCAGGAACTTGACCGACTATTATTGCACTATCTAAATACAAACTATTTACTGGCTGACAGGGATGAGCAACAGCTATTTGAATACTTATTAACGCTGGAAGATAACGATCTCATCCATTTTCTACTAGGCAATCAACTTCCTAAAGAGCCTCAACTTGCCGAACTTATCAAAACAATCCGCACCGCCACTACTGTTTGAAATAAAACAATCACCGCGATTGCTTTACCTGCTGATAATTACTCACGCCCTTGCTGTGATTGCGAGTATTAATAATGGCTTACCTTGGCTTTATCAATTAGCGGCCTTATTAATCGTTATGGTTAGTGCGCTTTTTTATTGGCGCGATTACCATCATTTTCAAAGTTATCAAATTCGTCATAGCGAAGCCTTTGGATGGCAACTTGCGCAAACTGAAAATGATTATCAAACCCTACAAATTTTGCCGACAACCGTCTTAACAGCACCATTAATTGTGCTGCATTTTCGTTTGCAATCACGCAAAACACATAGTTTACTGATTATTAATGATGCTTTGAATACACGAGATTACAGAGCGTTACTTGTTGGCTTGAAAATTTCGGGCTTGCAAAAAAGTCAGTCATAATACCCCAAGACCTCGTAGGTTTTAAAAACCTACGAGGTCTCAAGCCCAACAAGATAGCTAAAGAAATTCCACTCCGACACCCTACGCACTTATTGAGAGTCGTCTTTTTCAGTGTTAAATATTCATGTATTAAAAATAAAAGCTGAATGTTACAACGACATAGCCTATATTTAAATCATTACTTAAGACTTCTCCCTAAGCTCTAAAGTATTATTTCTCTAAAAAGCACAAGCGGAGCTATTAAATGAACCTTTCTATCAAACACTTTGATAATAAAAAATTATTAGGTGGTCTCTACAGTTTTATAGTGTCGTTTACCTTTTGCTTACATTTTTTTGTGGCTAAAGATGTATTGCAAACTATATCCCCTATTGTGCTAGGTGGTTTCAGAGGTTTTTTTGGAGGCTTATTGCTTTATGCAATCTATTTTCGTCAAATTAAAGGCAATATCAATATTTATGCGATAAAGATGCTATTGGCAATTGCCTTTTTTGGCTATTTTATTAATCAAATTTTATTCTTGAATGGTCTAAAACTCTCAACGCCCTTAAACACCTCCATTATCATGAACATGATTCCAGTGGTGGCAGCATTAATTGCAATGATGTTCAAAGTTGAAATCTTTTCTTGGAAAAAACTAGGAGGTTGTGCATTGGGCTTTTCAACCATTCTATTTTTAACCCTTTACACGTCAGAACATGAAATCGGTGTTGCAAAAATTGGGGATTTATTAATTTTTGTCAGTGTTATTACTCTCTGTACGGCAACCATGTTAACTAAAAAACTGGTTAAAACTGGTTTTCCCTCAGCGATTATTTCTGCAAGCATGTTATTTATCGGTGGACTCGGTTTATCTTGTTTGGAGTTTAATCAACTAGGAACACTTATTGATTATTCGATGGAATCCCATCTAAACTTGGGAAAAATTATTTTTGAAATCGTCATTTCCACAGCACTAACCTATTTACTCAGTTTTAAAGCTCTACAGTACTTATCACCTAGTCAATCAATGATTTTTATTTATGCGCAGCCAATCATGGTTGCAGGGATAGATTATGTT
>WTBX01000301.1 GCA_013138855.1 Methylococcaceae bacterium | reverse complement strand
TTTCGCGTCTAAAGGTTGCAATGCCATTGCCACCATCACCCGCTTCTACACGAATTTCTGCTTCATCAACAAATTTCATTTATGCAAACCCTTTAATTATTCGACGATTTTGAGACTGTATTTAATTTCCACGCAAGCTGTTATTTGGAGCCGCGACTTTAGTCGCGAAAGCATTAAAAGCCCATGTAACGTTGCTTTTAAACCTCGGTGGAATTTATGACTGTTTCCGCGACTAAAGTCACGGCTCCTAGTTTTAAATGTAAGTGTTCAGTCCCCCTCTTAAAAAAAGAGGGGTTAGGGGAGATTGTATTAAATAAATCCCCCTCAATCCCCCTTTTCCAAAGGGGGAGGTGAATACTTACTTTTAAATAGCTAGGAAATAGAGTTAATTTATAAGTACCTAAGCATAACACTCGTGCATTTTTATATTTGCTGGAGCCGCGACTTTAGTCGCGGAAACCTCGTAATAACACTACGGTTTTTAAAGGTTAATAGCATTTTAACGCTCTAGCGCGACTAAAGTCGCGGCTCCGAATATACGAACACTTTAGCTCAGGTACTTAATTCTAGGAATTTTCTATCCCAGAAACAAAAAAGCCCCGTCCAAAGAACGAGGCTTTTTGAAGTCATTATGTCGCTAGGCGACTTAATAACTAAGCAGCAGCAACAATGCTAATGAACTTACGGTTTTTAGGCCCTTTAGATTCAAAAACAACTTTGCCTGTCGCAGTTGCGAATAAGGTATGATCTTTACCACAACCTACGTTATCGCCTGCATGAAATTTTGTACCACGTTGGCGCACGATAATGCTACCTGCGGAAACAGTTTCGCCACCATAACGTTTAACGCCTAAGCGTTTAGCATTAGAATCGCGACCGTTACGGGTACTACCACCAGCTTTCTTATGAGCCATTGTAAACTCCTTAGGAATTAAGCAGAAATACCAGTAATCTGGACTTCTGTGTAATATTGACGATGCCCCATTTGTTTCATATGGTGCTTACGACGTTTAAATTTAACTATTTTGACTTTTTTATGACGACCTTGGGAGGTAACGGTTGCCGTTACTTTTCCGCCTTCAACAAAAGGCTGACCAATTTTAGTCGCATCGTCTGACTTGAACATCAGTACGTTATCGAACTCGATGCTGTCGCCTTGTCCAAGTTCTAGTTTTTCGATTTTTAGGGTAGTACCTTCTTCTACTCGGTACTGTTTACCACCTGTTTGAATTACCGCATACATCAGCGTCAGCTCCATCAAGCATTTATATCTGTTAAGTGAACCAGTAATTATATTTTTAAAACACGGTCTCGTCAAACCCTAAATTAAACAACACCTTAATTAGGGGAATGATAATATCATAAAAGCTATTGACACTACCCTGTTTTATTCAATAGCATGGTCAGTTATTTTTTATCGTTCTCTAAGCAAAATACTATCGCAATGGCATCACAAGACTCTTTAAATTCACCTTCCGCTATTGATTTTAATTACATCAAAAGTTTAACCTCAGAAGAAGCTAAAGCGGTTGATAAGCTTATTTTGGAAGAACTTAGTTCTGATGTTGAATTAATTAATAAAATTGGACATTACATCATCGGTAACGGTGGTAAACGACTGCGCCCGATGTTGTTGCTCTTAGCCTCTAAAGCCCTTAAAGAAACTAATGAGCATCATATTACCTTAGCGACCGTCATCGAATTTCTACACACTGCAACGCTGCTGCATGATGATGTGATTGATGAGTCTAGTATGCGTCGCGGGCAACAGTCAGCGAATGCGGTTTGGGGAAATTCAGCGAGTGTATTAGTCGGTGATTTTCTGTATTCCAATGCTTTTCACATGATGATTCGCACCAAGAATTTTGAGGTGATGGAAATCGTTTCACAAACCACCACAGAGTTGACCGAAGGCGAAATATTACAACTTTTAAACTGTAATAATCCTGATACTACCGAGGCGCAATACTTAGAAGTTATTATCAGAAAAACCGCAATTTTATTTAAAGCAGCGGCAAGACTTGCCGCTATCATGTCAAATGGAACAGAAACTGAAACCCAAGGTTTAGTTAGTTTTGGGCAACATTTAGGTATAGCCTTTCAATTAATTGATGATGCTTTAGATTACACTGCCAACAGTGCTGAAGATTTAGGTAAAAATTTAGGCGATGATTTAGCGGAAGGTAAGCCGACTTTGCCATTAATTTATGCAATGCAGCAAGCCCCTAAAGACAAGGCTCAGATTATTATTGATGCGATTAAAAATGGCTCACGAGATTCGTTTCAAGCCGTTTATGATGTGGTTAAAAGTACGCAAGCCATAGAAGATACTCTACAACGTGCCGATGATGAAGCTAACAAAGCGATTGCAGCATTAAGTGTGTTAGAAGATTCGGTCTATAAAGAAGCGTTAATTTCTCTGGCTAAATTTTCGGTACAGCGTGATTATTAAAGCGTGGAGAGATAAAGTTATTGTATAGATATTTTCGCTATGATACTGTGCTAGCTAAGTCATTTACTGGCTTTTTGTACTTAAAATGAATTATTTATTTTCTTTATAACAATGAGGATAGAATCATGGCAGAATGGCGTAAAGTAGCAAAAGCGTTTGCTTTAGCAGACGGGCATATTAGTCAAAAAGAAGTGACTGTTTTAAGAGAGCAAATTTTGGCCGATGACCACGTTTCTAAGAGTGAATTAGATTTTTTACATGAAATTAAAGCAGACGCTAAAAGTGCAGTGCAATTGCTAGATGATTTAATAGCCGATTGCGAAGCAAAACTTAAATAACCTCGATTTAAAGTTCACCCGCAGTAGTACGGGTGAACCTCCCCGCTAGCAGTATTTCTTAAAATCCTATGACTTCTGAGCAAGGCTTTTCCTTTGTCGCCAAAGAAGATGCAAAAGTCTTAATATTAGGCTCTATGCCCAGCGTTATTTCTTTAGGACAACAGCAATATTATGCGCACCCTCGCAATGCTTTTTGGAAGATTATGGCGCAGCTTTTTGAATTTCCTGAAAATTTAAGTTATGCGGATAAACTTATCGCCCTGCAAAAGCATCAATTATGCTTATGGGATGTGATTGCAAGTTGTGAACGTCGCGGTAGTCTTGATAGCAATATCAACAATCAATCTATTGTCAACAATGATTTTGCCGAATTTTTTAAGTTACACCCGCAGATTAAACACATATTTTTTAACGGCAGCCGTGCAGACCAAGAATATAACA
>WTBX01000405.1 GCA_013138855.1 Methylococcaceae bacterium | reverse complement strand
AAGGCAATCGAAGTATTAACTCGTCAGGAAAAAAAGCATTACTCACTCGCTGATATTTATAAAATCGCAGCACAAATATAATTATCGTTCCCACCTTTTACAGTATATGGTGGGCTACGTTTTTTTACTTTGCAAAAAAATTTATCCCACCCTACGATGTATCTTATTGAAAATAAAATATAATTCCTTAACTTAATGGCAGTTAAGAGATAAATATATATAAATCAAAAAGTTATATTGTAGAGTGGGCTAGCTTATTGAGCGTAGCGAGATAACGTAGCCCACCTTTTACAGTATATGGTGGGCTACGTTTTTTTGCTTTGCAAAAAAATCTATCCCACCCTACGATGTATCTTATTGAAAATAAAATATAATTCCTTAACTTAATGGCAGTGACGCTTTGCGTAGGAATGCATCTATGGATGCTCCAGCGTCCCGCTATTTAAACAACAAAGCAGTGTGTTCTTCACCGCTATTATCGAGACTTACCATGACAGAAACCCCCTCAAGCAATGCAATGATTTACGCTATCCTAGCTCTTAACAGCGAAATAGCCCTGCAAAAAGAATATTTAGATTCACCTGAAATATCAGCCGAAGAACGTGATGACGAAGAAGAATTACTCGATGATTTAGAACAAGCTTTTATGGAATTCATTGACCTTTATAAAAGCCGCTGTAAAAGCGACAAACAACTTCCTAGCATCGACGACTTATTAAATAGCGAACTATAAAATGTACACAGTTTACGGAATTAGTAGTTGTAGCACCGTCAGCAAAGCGCGTCGATTTTTGGAAGAAAAGGGTCATCAATATGAGTTTCACGACTTTAAAACTCACGGTGTTGATGAAGGCATGATTAGCAAACTAGAAACACAAGTAGGCTGGGAAATCATGTTAAACAAACGCAGTACCACTTGGCGACAACTTGACGATGCGCAAAAAACGGATGTTAATCAACAAAAAGCCATTGCCTTAATGGTTGAAAAACCCACCTTAATTAAACGCCCTTTATTAGATACGGGCGAGCAAATTTTAGTCGGTTTTAAAGCTGAGGAATATGAAGCCTTATGAGTGAAACACTGGAATTATTAAAAGACTTAGTTAGCCGCGAATCTGTCACCCCCGTTGATGCGGGTTGTCAGGATGTTTTAGTCGAGCGATTAGCGAAACTAGGCTTTAAAGAAGAACGTTTAGATTTTGATGACACCCAAAACATCTGGCTAAGACGTGGTAAAGCAAAACCCTTATTAGTGTTTTTAGGGCATACAGATGTTGTACCAACGGGCGATTTGAACACATGGAATACTCCCCCCTTTGAACCGACAATTAAAGACGGTTTAATTTATGGACGTGGCACCGCCGATATGAAAGGCGGCATCGCCAGTTTTGTGACCGCCGTCGAACGTTTTGTTGCTAAACACCCCGATCATCAAGGCTCAATCGCCTTAATGATTACCAGCGATGAGGAAGGCTGTGCAGCCAATGGCGTAATTAAAGTTGTTGAAGTATTAGAAAAACGCAATGAAAAAATTGACTGGTGTTTAGTCGGTGAACCTTCGAGTGATAAACAGCTCGGTGATGTGATTAGGGTTGGAAGACGTGGTTCTTTATGTGCGGCGTTAAAAATTCAAGGTATTCAAGGGCATGTCGCTTACCCTGATATTGCTGATAATCCTATCCATAGTTTTGCGCCAGCCTTAAAAGAATTAACCGAAGAAGTTTGGGACGAAGGTAATCAATTTTTCCCGCCTACCAGCTTACAAGTCTCTAATATTAATAGTGGCACTGGAGCGGAAAATATCATTCCTGCCACGATGGACGTGCAATTTAATTTACGTTTTTGTACTGAATTAAATGAAGCGATTATTAAAGAACGTACTCATGCGATTTTAGATAAATATGATTTTGAATACACCTTAAACTGGCGTTTATCAGGTAATCCATTTTTAACCTCGGAAGGCGCGTTGATTGATGCCGCTCATGCCGCGATTAAAACGGTAACAGGACTTGAAACAATTGATGATACGGGTGGTGGTACATCGGATGGGCGTTTTATCGCTCCGACAGGTGCAGAGGTTATTGAGCTAGGGCATTTAAACAAAACCATTCACAAAATTAATGAAAATATACCTGTGGCAGATTTAGACGTTTTAAGTGATATTTATCAGCAGATGTTGGTTAATTTGTTATCTGATGTTAGCTAAAACTAATTGTCCATGAAAGGCATGAAAAATTACTAATTCCCACGCACCAAGCATGGGAGCTTAGGCAAACACTCTAGTTCCCACTTTTCAAGTGGGAATTCATACTAGTACCACTAAGCTATAAAATTCGATTTGTACGATTAAAAGACTGGCGCCTACATTCCGCACCCCAAACTAACCATCTCCTGAATATAATTTCTCATATTTTTCGCCTAACAGCTTTAAAAGTAGAAGGTGATGAGAATTCATATTTAAAACAAGGGCTTGAGAGTCAGGCAACAGCAAGACATGAATGCCGCTAAAAAACTGAAATACCCAGCGAGCGGTTGGGTTAGTGATTTCATGCCCTTTTTGATTCGGAAAGGTTTTTTTCGCTTGTTGGAGTGACTGGCGAATTCGGTACTCTAATGCCGCGTATAGCAGTAAACACAAGGTCATTATCATCATTAAAACCATCATGCGCTTGGGTGATTTCAAAAACAAACTCGATGCCATGAATAAAGGATCTTTCATGAATCTAAAACCACGCTCCACTTTTTGCTGGCTTTTGTACAACTCCATCACCTCGGCATCGGGTAATTGCTCACTGTCGAGTTGATTGGTCGCTAATATATAGCAACTTTTGCGTTGAATCCTTTTCTGACGCGGTTCTAGCAAGGTCATGACAGAGCCGCGAATCTGATAATCATAAGAGTCTGGTTGCTGGCCTTTTTTGGGACGACCTGAGGCTTTATAACGGGCTATTTTGACGATAGGTTCCGCAATTATTTCTATAAGCGTTTCTTTTTCCTGAAACTTTTTCAAGGCTTTCTCTGCATCTTCCTGACAGCTAAAGTTTTGGAGACAGAGCTTTTGAAAGGCTTTATGCAAAGCAGTCGTCTGTTTTAACCATTGTCTATTGATGGTTTTAGTCGCACGCTGTCTTGATTCGGGCGAATAGATCACCAGCCAACGCTGATTTATCTCCGCATAGTTACAGCAAAGGCTTCTGACACTTTTTTCATCAGGTGTTTCCATTAGCTCAGGAGCAATGGCATCAATCATTTCATTAGTGAGCTTAAGAGTGGCAGGGACACGCGTAATCCACAGGCAATCAGCCAGTTCCTGTAGTATTTTCGTGGTGTAGAGCGCACTGTCAGCAATCAGATATTCCAGTCCGACATCCTCTTTTAACTGGTGGATATGGTTTTTAATTAAATTATGAAAACTCTCTTTATCGACGCTGTTACCATTGAGAGGCTCCATCAACAGCGGGATGCCTGCCTGATGCTCACAAATTAATTGCAGCCCAATCTGGTTTAAATCGGGACGATGGTCACGGCTATAACCTTTGGTGATCTGAACCACGCCCTCTTCTGGTTCATCCTTGCTATTATAAACCCCATCGGTATGAAAACCGCTGCTATCAAGGTGAGAGATGCGGCACTCTAAGCCCAATTTTTTCACAGTTTTCATTGAAATTTGCGCAAAGACTTCACTGACACCGTGTTTAAAAATATCATCCACTGCCCGACCGAGCGTTGTATCATTGAGATGTTCAGCTTTAATATGAGGTGCAATCAGACGTTCAACGGGTTTATTTTCAAAAAAGTGCGGTGTTAGATACAAGGGGCTTTGGGTAAAACCCAAGCCATTAATCACCATAGCCTTCACTGCCTGACCGATTGAAACGTGGCGTTGCTCAAGGTCTTGAGGGATTAGCCTATCAATGAGCTTGCCAATGCCCAGTTCATCATAAAGCGCGGCAACTAAGCCGAGATGATCTAAATTTTGACTTCGATAAAATGCTGGAGCTTGCATTGAACCCGTTTCGATATGGACAGCGATGGTATTTTCCTTGAAATATTAGTTTTGTGTAGCACCTATTATAAAATACCTAAATTTGAAATTATAGATGCGGAATGTAGGATATAAAGATGCACAATAGTAATAACTGTTTTATGATTGAAAACCAGTCGTTTACAAAAGGGTAACAATCAAGATGACTGTCTAAAATCGAGTTAATTTTATAACAATAAAAAGACCTTTGAGGAAATAACCATGTCAGAACAACACCACAGCGTTTTAATTGTAGGCGGCGGCGCGGCAGGCGTATCC